>JAAZVG010000030.1 GCA_018623655.1 Flavobacteriaceae bacterium | reverse complement strand
TTAGGGAGGCTTTTTAGTCTCCCTTTTTTATAGGGTATCTTTAAAACAAAAACATGAAAACGAAATTGTTCTTAGCCGATTCTCGAGGCTATGCTGACCATGGATGGCTGAAATCTTCGCACAGCAGCACAACTTATACTTTAAAGAATGCTGCCAACGGATTGTATCTCTTTGTTATTGAAGGTGAGGTTATGATTGAAGGAGAAAATCTGGGAAGAAGGGATGCTATTGGTATCACCGATGCAAACAATGTTACCCTTAAAGCCCAATCAAATGCCAAACTTCTAGCTATTGAGGTACCTCTGAATTAAAAAATCAGTGTAGATGTAATCTAATTATCTAAATTTGCGCCCATGATTGCCACTATTTGCAGAAGAGCGCATTTTAATGCAGCCCACCGCCTACACAATCCTTCGTGGAGTGATGAAAAGAATCGTGAGGTTTTTGGTAAGTGTAATAGCCCTCACTTTCATGGCCATAATTTTGAATTAGAAGTTCGAGTTAGGGGTGAGGTTGATCCGAACACGGGATTTGTAATTGATCTAGGTGAACTCGGCCGAATCATTAAGGAGCAAGTTGAGCGTCGTTTTGATCACAAAAACTTGAATGTGGATTGCCCCGAATTTAAGAATCTACTGCCTTCCACAGAGCATTTAGCCAAGGTAATCTACGATGTACTTAAACCGATCATTGGCGACGATCGTGAATTGCATATTACTTTATTCGAAACCGCTAAAAACGGTGTAGAGTATGGGGATTGGTAACCTATAGCCTATCTAATACCTTTTCTAGGGTCATCGATCTCGAAGCCTTCAAATAGATATTCTTGTTTTTCAGCATATCGGGAAAGTTTTCAAGTAGTTCAGCAGTCGATTCAAACCCTTTGAAGGGGTGATTTACTTTTTGAAAGTGCTTTCCAACTAAATAAACCTCTTCAAAACCTAATGTGATAATTAGATCAACAATAGCTTTGTGCTCTTTCTCAGATTCTGCGCCAAGTTCAAACATATCACCGATTACAAGCGCCGTATTCTGCCATTTTAGCGATTTAAATGTTTCAAGGCTTACTTTTAAACTACTGGGGTTGGCATTATAAGCATCTAGAAACAATTGATTACCATTAATCGTGCGAATTTCTGAACGCATGTGTTTTGCGCGATAATTGCTTAGGCTTTGTTGTACCGATATTGGGTCAAGCTCGAAAAAATGAGCAATAGCTACAGCAGCTGATAGGTTAAGAGCGTTATATTTTCCAAAAAGAGAACTAGATAATTCAAGATTTTTCCATTTCAAAGTAATGGTTGGTTCTGTTTGAAGCAATTCTAAATAGGTGTCTGCTTCTTTTACTAAACCATAACTTGAACGATTGTCGTAAGTTGCTAATTTTTCTTTTTGAATCGAATCTTCTTCGTTGAAGAAAATGACGCCTCCTAGGTGAATTAAATGCTGATAAAGTTCTGACTTTCCTTTAATTACTCCCTCGATACCTCCGAAACCTTCTAAATGTGCTTTTCCGAAATTGGTGATTAAGCCTAGATTGGGGTTGGCAATTTCACAGAGCTCGGCGATTTCACCTTGATGATTGGCACCCATTTCAATGATTGCGATCTCGTGAGTTGACTGAAGTTTCAGCAAGGTTAGGGGTACTCCAATGTGATTATTCAGATTTCCTTTAGTACAAAGGGTTTCATACTCGCTCGATAATGCCGCATTAATGAGTTCTTTGGTGGTGGTTTTACCATTACTTCCTGTAAGTCCAATTACTGGAATCTCAAATTGATCACGATGCAATCTCGCTAGTTTCTGAAGTGCTTTTAGTGGGTCTTCAACAGGTATGATTCTCTCACTGTTCTCAGTACAGTTCTTACTAACAATGGCATATAAAGCTCCTTTATTTATTGCTTCTAAAGCAAAATCATCTCCATTAAAAGAAGGGCCCTTAAGTGCAAAAAACAGTTGATTTTTTTCTAAGTTTCGAGTGTCTGTACAGACGCCTGAACTTTGCTTAAATAGCTCATATAACTCATCAATCTTCATATCGAAAGGAATCGTGACACGAAGATACTAATTCGCCTAATGTTCGTACTTTGTATTCTAAATAGATTACAATGAGATTCACTAAACATATATCAATAGTTGTTGGCCTTTTGTTTTCGGGTCATCTTTTCGCTCAAGACAATACTACACCTGCGGTTCCCTTTTTGAATATTCCGATCGATGCACGAGCAGCGGGTATGGGAGATACTGGAGTGGCTACCCATGCCGACGTTAATTCAGCACGGTGGAACCCCGCCAAATTAGTTTGGTTAGGTAACTCTGCTGAATTTGGGATAGCATATACGCCTTATTTAGCCAATATCGCCGATGATGTGAGTCTGCTTGGGGCGAATTATGCGCAACGTATAAATGATGTAAGTGCACTAGCTGTCGGCTTGACCTATTTTGGGTTGGGAGAAGTTGAATTTCGTCAAACCATTGACGAACCTGCTCAGATTGTAAAACCAAATGAACTAGCGCTTGATTTTGCCTATGGCCTTCAGCTCAATGATCAATTATCTGTTGGAGCAGGTCTTCGCTTTATCAGTTCAAATTTAAAACTTACAGAAGCTGTTCAAGATGCGAGGGCTGCCAATGCTTTAGCTGTGGATGTAGGATTTTATTACCGATCTGATTTAAATATCAGAGAAGGAGCCGATTCTAGATGGAGAGCAGGATTATCTCTGTCTAATTTTGGTACTACACTTTCTTATGATTTAGACGGGGTAGAGCAGTATTTACCGAGCACACTCCGCATGGGGCTTGGACACGATTTTATCTTTGATTACGATTCAACGCTTTCGGTTACCTTAGAGGCGAATACACTTGTTGTACCTGTCGCTAATAAAGCCCTTGGATTTGCTCTGGGAAGTGAGTATAATTTCAGAGACGATCTGTTTTTGCGTCTCGGATACTACCATGATACCACGGATATTACTAATCGTAAATATGCCACCGTGGGTGCTGGAGCTCGTAAAGACAACCTTAAAATTGACCTCTCTTATTTGTTTTCTACCTCGCAAGTACAAAACCCATTTGAGAATGCATTACGAATCGCATTGTCCTTCGAATTTGGTGATCGATTTTACAACTTTTAAGAGGCTTATTTAGCAATGCCAAGACCGATTTTTATATTATTTTTGCGACAATCTAAATCGTACCAATGAAAAAGATCACGAAAGAAACCTACATGCAGTGGTATGAAGACATGCTCTTCTGGAGAAAGTTTGAAGACAAGTTAGCCGCTGTATATATCCAACAAAAAGTAAGAGGGTTCTTACATCTTTACAATGGCCAAGAGGCAGTGTTAGCAGGTTCGCTACACGCTATGGACTTGTCAAAGGACAAAATGATTACAGCGTATAGAAATCACGTTCAGCCAATTGGTATGGGGGTTGATCCGAAAAAAGTAATGGCGGAGCTCTTTGGTAAGGTCACTGGAACTTCTAAAGGAATGGGAGGTTCAATGCATATCTTTTCAAAGGAACACCGATTTTATGGTGGTCACGGAATCGTTGGAGGTCAAATACCTTTAGGTGCGGGTCTTGCCTTCGCAGATAAATATTTTGATCGCGATGCAGTTACTCTAACATATATGGGTGATGGCGCCGTTCGCCAAGGATCACTACACGAGACTTTCAATTTGGCTATGTTATGGCAGCTTCCGGTAGTATTCATTTGTGAAAATAATGGATATGCAATGGGAACTTCTGTAGCAAGAACTGCCTATGATACTGATATATACAAATTAGGATTGGGGTATGGTATGCCGTGCAGTGCATTTGACGGAATGGATCCTGCAGCTAGCGCAGAAGCGATTAGTGAGGCAATTGAGCGTGCTCGTTCAGGCGGAGGCCCCACTTTCCTTGAGGCTAAGACTTACCGTTATCGCGGTCATTCAATGTCTGATGCTCAGCATTATCGAACCAAGGAAGAGGTTAAGGAATACCAAAAAATAGATCCTATTTCTCAAGTTAAAGAGCTTATTCTCGACAAAAAGTGGGCATCAGAAGACGATATTAAGGTAATTGATGCTCGTGTAAGAGATCTAGTTGCAGAGTGTGAGAAGTTTGCTGAAGACTCAGATTTTCCTCCGATCGAACAACTTTACGATACTGTTTACGAGCAAGAAGATTATCCATTTTTATCCCATAAATTATAGCAATGGCAGAAGTAGTTACCATGCCACGACTGAGCGATACCATGGAAGAAGGGACCGTCGCAAAGTGGTTAAAGAAAGTAGGAGACAAAGTAGAAGAAGGTGAAATCTTAGCGGAAATTGAAACCGATAAGGCAACCATGGAGTTTGAATCTTTTTATAACGGAACCTTATTACACATAGGTATTCCAGAAGGAGATGGTGCCCCTGTTGATTCCCTTCTTGCAATTATCGGTGATGAAGGTGAGGATATTTCTGCATTTTTAAGCGGTACAACAACGTCAGCCGCTGCACCAGCTGAAGAAGTTAAACCAGTTGAGGCTGCTCCAGCACCAGAAAAGGAAGCTCCCGTAACAGCTTCAATACCTGCTGGAGTAGAAATCGTTACTATGCCACGCCTTAGTGACACAATGGAAGAGGGTACGGTAGCTAGTTGGTTAAAGAAAGTAGGAGATACTGTTGAGGAAGGAGAAATTCTTGCTGAAATTGAAACTGATAAGGCAACGATGGAATTCGAATCTTTTTATTCAGGTACTTTATTACATATTGGCATCGATCAGGGCGGTTCAGCTCCTGTGGATGCTGTTTTAGCGATTATAGGTCCTGCAGGAACCGATGTATCGTCTGTTTTAACTAGCGCTACAGCTCAGGCCCCTGCCGCTTCAGCTACTCATAAAGAGGTAGCCGAAGTCAAGAGTGAAACTCCTGAACCAGTTGTTCAAGCTGCTCCGGTTGTGCAAACTACAGAGGTTACTCATTCAAATGGAAGAATATTCGCTTCTCCACTAGCCAAAAAGTTGGCAAAAGAAAAAGGATTAGATCTGTCTGCTGTAAAAGGTTCAGGTGAGCATGGTAGAATCATTCGTCGCGACGTAGAGCAAGCACAAGTAGGTGCTGCGCTAGCCACTCCTACTGCTAAATCAGCAGCTGCACCGGTAGTTGTTGCAGCAGGAGTAGAAAATAATGAGTCAATAAAGAATTCTCAAATGCGTAAGGTAATTGCCAAACGCCTTTCAGAGTCGAAATTTACTGCCCCCCATTACTATTTAACAGTTGAAATTGAAATGGATGAAGCTAAGGCAGCTCGCCAGCAGATCAATCAACTTCCAGACACAAAAGTTTCATTTAACGATATGGTTCTGAAGGCCTCTGCCATGGCACTTCTCAAACATAAACAAGTAAATACCACTTGGACTGATGAGGCTACAATTATCAACCATCATGTGCATCTAGGTGTTGCGGTAGCAGTTGAAGACGGACTGGTGGTTCCTGTTATTAAACATGCCGATCAATTATCTTTCACTCAACTTGGTGCCACCGTTAAAGACATGGCAGGAAGAGCGCGTAATAAGAAGCTTACACCTGCAGAGATGGAAGGGAGTACTTTTACCGTTTCTAACCTAGGAATGTTCGGTATTGAAGAGTTCACTTCGATCATTAATCAACCTAATTCAGCAATACTGTCGGTTGGTGCAATCATTGAGAAGGCTGTTGTTCGTGACGGGGTAATCGTACCTAGAAGTATGATGAAGTTAACTTTAGCTTGTGATCATAGAACGATTGATGGAGCTACAGGAGCACAATTCTTACAAACGTTAAAGATGTATTTAGAGCATCCAGTTACTTTACTGGCGTAGCTTAAATTTCATAGATCTATATTAAAGCATTCCTCTTCAGGAATGCTTTTTTGTATCTTATTCATTCAATTGTAAACTATGGCTAAGATTATTGTAACCGGTGCTAGTAGAGGTATTGGTCTTGAAGCGGTTCGATTTTTATTAGAAGAAGGGCATGAGGTAGTATCAATTTCTCGCACTGAAAGCCCATTGCAGGGGGCTGATTTACCTTTACTTCGATCGGTTTGTATAGACCTTGCTGATGCCAATTTCGAGTCATTAAATGAATTAATAAATGAATGGAGTCATGTTGATGCCTTGATTCATAATGCAGGTGCTTTTTTGAACAAGCCTTTTGGCGAAACAAGCGTTGAAGATTTTGAGGCAATTTATCGGGTAAATGTTTTCGGGGTTGCTAGACTTACTCAGGCTTTAGAAGGTAAATTAGTTAGAGGATCTCATGTGCTTGGTATCAGTTCTATGGGCGGTATTCAAGGCAGTGCAAAATTTCCAGGTCTCTCAGCTTATAGTTCGAGTAAGGGTGCATTAATTACCTTATTTGAATTGCTAGCTGAAGAGTATAAGGATAAGGGCATCGCTTTTAATACCCTTGCTTTAGGCGCTGTAAATACTGAAATGCTAGCTAAGGCTTTTCCTGATTTCGAAGCTAACGTGTCGGCTCGACAAATGGGAGAATACGTGGCTAAATTCGCGCTAACCGGTCATGAATTGTATAATGGTAAGGTGCTACAAGTAAGTAATAGTACCCCTTAAAAACGCTGGTTGGTGATTGATATTCTTGCTCCCTATGTGCCTGAAAAGGCTTTAATGCCTTGTTTCGAACTCATTCAAACCCATGGGGTACACCTCAAGATCGTTAATCAAAGAAAAACGAGACATGGTGATTATCGATTACTTCCCAGCGGAGGTCATCAGATTACCGTGAATGCAACAGAAAACAAGTATCGTTTTCTAATCACCCTTATACATGAAATAGCCCATTTAGTGGCCTTTACAGAATACGGACGAAGGATAAAACCACACGGGATAGAATGGAAAAGCGTTTTTAAGCATTTAATGTTATCCTTCTTAAATCCTGAAATTTTTCCTTCTGAATTACTACCTGTACTTGCAAGACATTTTAAAAATCCGAAGGCTTCAAGTAGTTCAGATGCGCTTCTTGATCGAGCTTTAGCTCAATATGACTGCACTGATGATGCTCTTTTATTTGTTGCTGATTTAGCTGAAGGAAATCATTTTTATTTTGGGAACTCGCGTATATTTGAACGTGGTTCTATTAAACGAAAACGCATTGAATGTGTGGAAGTTAAGACCGGAAAGCGCTATTTATTTCAACCTAACGCTAGAGTCCTAGCAACTGAAAAGAATGAATAATACCCCTGAACTTAAACAGTCTGCAAAGGGACTGTATGAAATCCTGCGAAGCTTTTTAAGTGAGCTTCTTAACATTCGTACTAATACGGATATGCAGGCTACCAAAGAGTCGATCATTGCAGATATTCCTTTCAAAGGGCACACTTCTTGGATATTGATCTGTTCTATTTTTATTGCCTCTATTGGTTTGAATGCCAATTCTACTGCAGTAGTTATCGGGGCCATGTTAATATCTCCACTTATGGGGCCTATTTTAGGTTTGGGTTTTTCTTTAGCAACAAATGACATTGACCTATTGAATCGATCGCTTAAGAACTTTATGGTTATGGTTGGTTTATCGGTAGTTACGGCATTTCTATTCTTTTGGATTTTTCCTCTTCGAGATGAATCTTCAGAATTACTCGCTCGAGTTAAACCAGATATTAGAGATGTGCTTATCGCTTTTTTTGGAGGCACGGCATTGGTGATTGCTCGTGCAAGAAAAGGGACCATGGCCAGTGTAATCTTTGGAGTTGCTATTGCTACCGCGCTTATGCCTCCCTTATGTACCGTAGGTTTTGGACTTGCTATTGGTAACGCTAGTTATGCCCTTGGCGCCCTGTATCTGTTTCTTATCAATACCATATTTATTGCAATTGCAACATTTTTGGTGATCAAATACTTAGGCTTCCCCATGGAGCGTTACGCGAATTCAGCACGCAGAAGAACTATTGCTAGGATAGCCTCTATTTCGGGAATTGTAGTGATGATCCCTGCTACTTATACTTTTTATGGGGTGTTACAAGAATCTTTATTTAAACGCGATGCTCAAGCTTTCCTTAGAGAGACCGTAGAAAGTTATCCTTTCGATAATGGAGGAATCTACCGTAAAGAATTTGCTACCCTTGATTACAATAAGGGTGATCAGTCTGAAATAAGTGTAATGTTACTTGGAGCTGCATCGGTACCTGAAGAAGTAATTACAACATGGCGAATAAGGCTTCAATCCTATGACCGTTTAAAAGAGACCTTATTTGAGGTTATTCAGTCAACTGATGCCGATGATCCTAATTCGATGAAATATGTGCTTGAACTCTACGAGAACAAGAAAAGTGAATTATCCTCGAAAGAGGACCAAATCAAACTTTTAGAAAATGAAATTATTCGCCTAAAAGAATCGATGAGCTTGACTATCCCATTTAATGCTGTAACTACCGAGTTAGTCGCCGCTTTTCCAGAAATAAATAGGGTGGGTTATTCTGCCAGAGTTCAAACTGATTTCAGTAATCAAGATACGCTACCGGTCTTTGAGATTGATTATAATCAGACACTTACGGCCGGCACTAAAGAAGAATTAAATCCAAGAATTGAAAACTGGTTAAAAGCGCGGTTGCAACTCGACACTCTACTCATACGTTCGAATTAAAGCTTTCTTTTATCTCTGTAGACAGATCGAACGTTTTTAAAGAGTTCTGAAGCGTATACAAAGTCACCTACCGCTTTGTTGTCAGTAATGAAAATCTCTTCTTTACTTCCTTCCCAAGCGAGTTTTCCTTCTTTTAAAAAGACGATTTTTTCACCTATTTCCATCACCGAATTCATATCATGGGTATTGATAAGGGTAGTAATATTATATTCTTGGGTAATTTCCTGAATCAGGTTGTCGATGAGTATTGCTGTTTTAGGGTCTAATCCTGAATTGGGCTCGTCACAAAACAGGTATTTTGGGTTAAGAACAATCGCACGTGCAATAGCCACCCGTTTCATCATTCCTCCTGAAATTTCTGAAGGATACTTATGATGAGCATCAACTAGGTTTACGCGTTGTAGCACAGAATCAATCCGGTCTTTCTTTTCTCCTTTTGTTAACTTGGTAAACATTTCTAAAGGAAATCCGACATTCTCTTCTACAGTCATTGAATCAAAGAGTGCGCTTCCTTGAAAGACCACACCCATAGCTTTCCTTAGTTCACGCTGTTCATTTTTCCCAAGTTCTTGTAGACAAACCCCATCGTATTCTATTGTTCCTTCTTCGGCAGTAATTAACCCGATAAGAGACTTTAGAAAAACGGTTTTACCTGATCCACTCTGACCAATGATGAGATTGGTTCTACCTCTTTCAAAGGTAGTAGTGATGTTTTTTAAAACAGCCTTCCCCTCGAATGATTTATGTAATCCTTTAACTTCAATCATTATCCGAGTAGTAATTGAGTGAGTACATAATTAAGTATGATTAAGACTACACTAGTCCAGATAAATGAGGTTGTCGCAGCCTTACCTACCTCTAAGGCTCCACCTTTTAAATAATAGCCGTGATAGGCCGGGAGTGTAGCGATGACAATTGCAAAAACAAGGCTTTTGATAAAGGCGTATACTACGTGAAATATAACCAAGTCTTGTTGTACACCCGCGATAAATTCTGAGGTAGGAGCATAGCCCCCAAAGACCGCTGCAGACCATCCGCCTAAAATCCCTACATACATCGAAATAGCAATCGCGAATGGATAAAAAAGCATGGCTATGAATTTTGGAAATATTAAGTAATTCACCGAATTCACCCCCATTACTTCTAATGCATCGATTTGTTCAGTAACGCGCATTGAACCAATAGACGAAGTGATATAAGAACCCACTTTCCCAACCATAATAATAGAGGTAAAGGTTGGTGCAAACTCCAGAATTACCGATTGTCTAGTAGCGAATCCAATCAAACTTTTTGGTAAGAAAGGGCTGGTTAAGTTAAGGGCAGTTTGAATCGTTACCACCCCCCCAATGAAAAAAGAAATAAATATGATAATACCTAAAGAGCTAAATATGAGCTCATCAATCTCTTTTAGGATCAGTTTTTTCATTACTCCCCACTTGGTAGGTTTCTTAAACATCTCCAATAGCATGAGGCCATAACGACCGATATTTGCTAGGTAAGTCATATTTCAAAATTACACTTTTTGAAAGCATTTAACATTGATTTATCCTTCGAACTAATCACTTGTATTACTTTTGCCAAGTAAAATTTATCGAATGAAGAAAGTTGCTTTATTTCTTTTATTACTTGTAACAGCTCTAGGTGTTCACTCTCAACAAGATCAGCCTTATCAGCAACCTAAATTAGTTGTAGGTATCGTCGTTGATCAAATGAGATATGATTATTTGACCCGTTTTTGGAATGACTTTGGAGATGGCGGCTTTAAACGACTCATCAATGAAGGTTTTCTTTCAAAAAATCATCATTTTAATTACATCCCTACGGTTACCGCTCCAGGACATACATCAATTTACACTGGAACAACCCCTGCAGTACATGGTATACTTGGTAATAATTGGTATGATAAATTTGCTAAACAGCGTGTTTATTGCGCTGATGATACCGATTATCCTGATTTTGGAACTGAGGGTACAGGAGGAAAAGCTCCGACAAGGTTACTGACAACAACCATAACAGATCAACTCCGCCTGCATTATCAGTTCAATTCTAAGGTGATCGGTGTTGCCATTAAGGATAGGGGAGCCATTTTTCCTGTTGGACATACGGCTAATGCCGCTTATTGGTTTGAGGGAGGCTCTACCGGTAACTGGATCACCTCTTCTTACTATGTAGATCGAATGCCTGATTGGGTTAATGAATTTAATTCTAGTTCAAAAGTTGAAGCTTATAAGAAAACATGGAACACTTTGAATCCGATTGATGAATATGATGAAAGTGGTTCGGATAGTAACAATTACGAAGAGCTGTTTGTTGGAGAAAAGGATTCAGGCTTTCCGCATAAGATAGGCAAATACTTTACAGAGAACGATGAATTTGACGTAATACCAGAAACTCCCTTTGGTAATTCGATTACTACTGATTTTTCTATTGAGGCAATAATTCAAGAACAACTGGGAATTGATGAGATTCCTGATTTTATATCAATTAGTTATTCATCTACAGATAAGATTGGGCATAGATACGGGGTTAATTCTATAGAGGTTCAAGACACCTACCTTCGTTTGGATTTAGAATTAGAAAGGTTACTGAACTTTCTTGATAAAAATATAGGCAGTGGAGAATATACACTATTCTTAACAGCAGATCATGCTGCAATGCATGTTCCCTCATATTTAAAGGATTCTAAAATACCTGCAGGACATATTGAAGGTCGTGTTATCGCTCAAGAACTATTTAAAGAAATAGAGATTCGATTCGGCATGAATATTATTGAAGCGATTAACTACAACGAAATTTTTCTTGATAAAGAAGCTCTTCACAGTCTGGAAAAGAAAGGAATGAGACCTTCTCAAGTACGTCAGGTGGTAGCAGAAATTATATATGATATTGATAATATCGAAAGAGTTTATACTGCAGATCAGTTAAGAAATATGGGGTCTTCTGAGGGGTTTGATAAAATGGTATACAATGGGTATAACCCTAAAAGATCTGGAGATATTTTCTTTGTTCAAAGCCCAGGCTTTGTTGATGATGATCCAAAAGGTTCTTCACACAGTTCTGCCATGATCTATGACACCCATGTACCACTAATTTTCTATGGACAGGGAATTAATAAGGGAGTCACATCGAAAAGGACTGAGGTAACAGACATTGCACCTACTTTAGCGGTATTATTAGGAATTGGCATGCCAAACGGAACCACTGGTACGCCTATCGAAGACCTGCTAGAAGATTAAGTTTACGAGCCATTTTGCGATAGCGCACCCTGCAAATCGCTTTGGCGCTTGTCTCATTAACGAGTCTTTGATCATTACCTCTAGATTTAAAATAGCCTTGTAGGAGTGCGGTGAATATGCGTAGGCTTTTCTTTTTTGAAGCGAGTTTTACGGCGCTTAAAAGGCTGATTATAAGATCGTAACCTAAGAGGTGATAGCTTGCTCCTCTATGTTTAAAATATTCAAGGTTCATGTAGTCTTTACTTGTAGGCCTTAGGTGTTTTACTTTTAAAGTGTTATCGGTCTGAAGCTGGAATCCACTGGCCTGGGCAAGCAAAGTATCTACACTGTCCCAACCTAAGGCAGGGATGAGCCCATTGATCGCTTTAAAACATTTTTTACTGTACAATTTTATAGGGCCTCGAATATGATTTTTATCGGCTACCGCTTCATAAATCCATAGATCTTCTTTTTGGATGTAAAGATGCCCTGAGAACATTCCTAGATTAGGATTCACACGATACGCTTGCATGGCTTTCTCGAAATAATGAGGTGGCAGAACAACATCGGCATCGAATTTTCCGATGAGGTCGAAATCTTCTATTTGATCTAAACCGTGGTGAAATGCATGAATGGGCTTCGCTCCTGGCATTCGACCTGGGTCACTTTGTTTTCTATAGTACTGAATAAATGGGTGCGTAGCGGCGAGAGTTTTTGCTATATCTGTACCCTTATCAGTACTCGAATCATCGACAAGGATAAGTAGATCAGGTGTTCGTGTTTGTTGCACAAAACTACCTATGCATTCTGCAAGATACTTTTCTTCGTTATAAAATGGGATTATAACGACGAGTTTCATGGCTTCATTAGTAGCGATAAACGATGCAGTTTAGGTTCATTCCTGCACCTACGCTAGCGAATAGAATAACATCTCCTTTATTCAGTTCGTGATCAGACATTTGATTTCTGCGAACCATATCGAAAAGAACAGGTACCGTAGCTACAGAGTTATTACCAACTTCTTTAATATTCATTGGCATCACTCCATCGGGAGCGTCTGCTTTGAATTTGCGGTAAAGCCTTTTTACCATAGCTTCATCCATTTTCTCATTGGCCTGATGTAAGAATACTTTCTTCACCTCTGATATGGATACCCCTGCTTCTTTTATAGCCTCTGACATAGCGCTAGGGACGTGTACTACAGCAAGCTCGTAAACCTTTCTTCCGAGCATTTTAATGTAACGTGTATGATCTTCTTTTGATGCTTTGTTTCCCTTACCGAAGTAGAGATAGTAGGCCTCCTCGTTGGCAAGGGTGGTAGTAACATTGGCAAGGATATCGCCTCCATTATTGGTAGTACTCACAATTGATGCTCCAGCACCGTCTGCGAAAATCATACTATCTCTATCGTTAATATCTACCACTCTAGAAAGCGCCTCAGCTCCTATTACTAGACAGTTTTTGGCCATTCCACTCT
>JAAZVG010000138.1 GCA_018623655.1 Flavobacteriaceae bacterium | reverse complement strand
CAAAAAAGAGGTTATCGAAATTCTTCGTCAACGCTCCAGACCCTATTTGTTTTCAAACTCTCTTGCGCCCACAATCGTAGGAGCTTCAATTAAGGTATTTGAATTACTTCGAAAAGACACCTCTTTAAGAGATCAATTAGCCGACAACACCGCTTATTTCAAAAGGGGAATTAGAGAAGCCGGCTTTGATTTTATCGATGGAGAATCTGCTATTGTACCCATTATGCTTTACGATGCAATCAAAGCCCAAGAAATGGCTGCCAAACTGCTCGAAGAAGGAATTTATGTGATCGGATTTTTCTTCCCTGTAGTTCCAAAAGGCAAGGCTAGAATTCGCGTACAACTCTCGGCTGCGCACACCAAAGAACACCTAGACCAAGCGATCGCGGCATTTGTCAAGGTGGGTAAAGAACTAAAGGTAATTTAATGCATATTCGAGCTAGAATTTGGTTATTCGTTCTTCTGGGCTGGGTAGTACATCTAGATTTGCACGCCCAAGAAATTAATCAACGAAGATGGGAGATAGGCTTTGGAGGTCTAGGCCTTAATAGTTATGCGGCTGGACGTGCTGGACAGTTCTCCTCATTCAGACCTGCTTTAACCGAAGAAGGGTCAGAGACCGGGTCACTAAGGAGCGGAGGCTTTCTCGATGGGCTTTACGATTTTTCACAAGCCAATCTGAGCGCTTCAATTCCGGCCTATATTCAAATCGGATATCGACTTGGTGATCTCTCTAAAGAAAAGCACACCCTCGGTCTTAGAATCGGTTCTTCAAAATTAAATCAGTACGGCGATCAAGAAATCGCTGAAGTAAAGTTTGGCTCTTTTGAAGGGCGATTAGAAAGTGTCCTTGCTCAATACGCTATGGTTCGATTACACTCGACCATTGGTTTAGGATTCGCTTCGTTAGAGGAGGATTCTTCGTCACAAGCGATAATTGGGGCGGGATTGCGAATCAAATTAAGCGCTAATGCTTCACTAAACCTAGCCACTGACTATCACACCGCCTTAAGTCAAAACTTTTTCGATTACTTCTCTCACAGCTTAGGAATTTCGTTTGCATTAAAAGGTGGGGATAGAGACAAGGATGGTGTATGGGACGCCTACGATCAATGTCCGGATACTCCAGGGCTTAAAAAATTCATGGGATGCCCTGATACCGACAAAGACGGTACCGAAGATCGATTCGATAAATGTGTTGATCTGCCGGGTCCTGAAGCTCTCAATGGGTGTCCAGATACCGATGAAGATGGTATTTCAGATCCTATCGACAATTGCCCCGATGTTTTTGGAAAGCCCGAGTTAGGTGGATGTCCCGATAGCGACAACGATGGAATCAAAGATTCAGATGACGCATGCCCTAACCAATATGGGCCCTTGAAAAACAACGGATGTCCAATAGATGACAGAGATAATGATACCATAGCCGATAGCGAAGATCAGTGTCCCGATGTTGCTGGATCAGTAGCCAATAAGGGATGCCCCGACCCAAAGATTCCTGAGAAGGTTGATATTAATGCTCTAGCTAAAACCTTAGGTTTTGCACGTGGAGGATTCGTATTTATCACCGAATCTAATGAGGTCCTGAGAAAGATCGTACGGTATATGTTTGATCATCCGATCGAAAACTATGACCTCGTAGGATTTACAGATTCGGTTGGTCCGGACGATGTAAATCTAGAGCTGTCGAAAAATCGGGCGAAACGACTTCACGATTATTTAATTTCAAGAGGTATTCACCCCTCAAGGCTGACTTATGAAGGAAAAGGAGAGCTACCAGAAGACCCTTCGCTTATTGGAGTAGAACCACATCCTCACCGCCGAGTAGAGATACGTATAAGAAGACCAAATGACTAGTCAGAAAGGCTTCATAGATTTAATCATTACCAAGCTTAAAGAAGAGCGATCGCTTGACCACTATCTTTTTGTTCTTCCCAATATTCGAAGTGCTCAAGCTTTATACAGCACAATCGGAGAGGTTAATAAGTCTCCCGGGTTTGCGCCTGAAACAATAACCATTGACCTATTGTTTTCGAAAATTGCAGGCCTTAGATATTCAGACCCTTCTCATCAACTATTAACCCTCTACAGTGTTTACAAGGAAGTCGCTGATTATAAAGAGCCTTTTCATAAATTTTCGGCGATGGGAAGTTCTCTATTAAGTGACTTCAATGAAATCGACCAAGGGTTAATCGATTCTGAAGAACTCTTCCGCAGCCTCAAACAAATGGGTGAAATGGACGCTAAGTTCGCCGAAGAAAAGCGTTCAGATTTAATTAAGAATCACCTCAAACGAATAGCGCTGGTTGAAAAAGTCTATCCTGTATTCAAGCAACGATTATTGCAAACAAGAGAAGGTTATCAAGGACTTGTTTACCAAAAGGCGGCAGAGACTGTACAACAATATCTAGAAAAGACCGTCAAGCCCCATGTGTTTATCGGCTTTAACGCTTTTTCAAAGGCAGAGCAGGCAGTGGTATCTGCCTTGCTTCAATCAGAAAAACGCGGATTTATCTTTTGGGATATCGATTGGGATTTATTGCAAAACGAACAACACGAGGCGAGTCACTTCATAAGGCAATATCGAAAAGAATGGAGCTTTCTTGATAGGCAAGAACTCCCGTCAGTATTTAAAGAAAATAATGAACTGCTTCGAAAAGAACGTAGTATCGAAATCATAGAGTGCCCTGGAGTTCTGGCGCAATGTCATGCAATGGCCAAAGTCCTCAATGGATTAGAATCCTATGATAACACCGCTGTGGTGCTTGCAGACGAGTCTCTTTTACCCGCTGTCATCGCTCATCTTCCTCAAGATACCAGCAAAGGATCGATCAACATTACCATGGGTGAGGCCATTATTTATACCCAAGGGGCTTCTCTAGTTCGTCAGTATTTAGAGCTCATTAAAATAGCAATGCAACGATCAGGAGTAGTACCCACAAGACTGTTGCTTCCTCTACTCAACCACCCCCTCTTAGAAATAAAAAACAGGGTTAAAGAAAATCGAAAAAGCACCGTTGAATTATCAAGCTACAAGCACCTACCCTTCTTTGACTTATCGAGCGGCGGTGAAAGGTTAAACAACTTACTTATAAAATTCATCGATCATCTAGCGTGCGCTGAAGCTAGCCTATTAAAGCAGGCTGTATATAAGGCAGTAGAGCTTCAAAATGCTTACCTAAGCAACGATCAAAGTGTAGAGAGCTTTGAAGAACTCGTTTTCTCACAAATAAGAACAGGAAACTTCTCATATAAAGGTGACCCAAATCAAGGACTCCAAATAATGGGGATTCTTGAAACTAGAAACCTGTCTTTTGAGAGGATCATTGTGTTATCACTCAATGAAGGAATCATTCCGAAGGGTAAGAATGACGCATCGCTCATTCCACATGAAATGAAACGGGCATTTAAGCTTCCAACATACAAAGAGAAGGACGCCATTTATACCTATTATTTCTATCGTCTTTTACAAAAATCGTCTAATGCACACTTAGCTTTTAACGGCCAGCAAGGGGCCTTTGAAACCAGAGAAAAAAGCAGACTCATCTATCAATTAGAAACGCATTCAGCATTGAGAAATTCTATTATATACCAATCCGTATATTTTAATCAAAATTTTCAAAAAACCAATGAAGAGAAAATCAAAAAAGACGAGGCCTTTAAAGAAAGTCTGCTAGCTCTTGGAGATTATGGTTTTTCGCCAAGTAGTTTAAGCCGATCAATAACCGACCCCTTAGACTTCTACAAGAAGTATTTATTAAAAATCAACTCCTACGATGAGCTCTCTGAAATGATGCCGCTAAACATCTTCGGCAACATTATTCATCACACCTTAGAGTCATTATATAAAAGTCTCGAAAAGCCAATACTGACTGCTGATATCATTCATCAATTATACCCTAAAGTAGCGGCTTTTACTACCAATGCCTATACTGAAGAGAAGGTGGTTTATGATCGAGAAAAAGGGCGAGGTTATCTGACCTATGAGGTCATTAAAGATTATGTAACTAAAACACTAGAAGCTGATGCCGCACTTTGTAAAAACCTTGGTGAGATTGAATTAGTTCTTTTAGAAGAGAAACT
>JAAZVG010000029.1 GCA_018623655.1 Flavobacteriaceae bacterium | reverse complement strand
ATAAAATAACCTCTGTGACGACTCATATCGATAATGTCTTTCATGCTGAGTTCCCATGCAGTTTTGTAAAGCGCTTTAATATCTTCTGGAATCCCATCAATATGTTGAATCGAACCATTAGCTCTCATAAGTTCTTGCTTCATACTTTCATTCCATAAGCCCAGACGAACTAAATCTCTCAAAAGGTGCTTGTTGACTACAATAAACTCTCCAGATAGTACACGGCGCGTATAGAGGTTTGAAGTATATGGTTCAAAGCACTCATTATTACCCAATATTTGAGAGGTTGACGCTGTAGGCATAGGAGCGACAAGAAGTGAGTTTCTTACACCGTGTTTCTTTATTTTTTTACGAAGTGCATTCCAATCCCATCGGCCTGATAGCTCGTCATCTTTGATTCCCCAGAGCTCATATTGAAACTTACCATCGGATATTGGGGATCCCTTGTAACTGCTGTAGGGCCCTTCGTCTTGTGCCATCTCCATAGAAGCGGTTACTGCAGCAAAGTAAAGGGTTTCAAAAATCTCTTGATTCAGTTTTTTTGCTTCATCAGAAGTGAAGGGTAATCGCATCATGATAAAGGCATCTGCTAATCCTTGAACTCCTAATCCGACTGGTCGGTGGCGCATATTTGAATTCTCAGCTTCTACAACAGGATAATAGTTGCGATCGATTACCTTATTTAGGTTACGCGTCACACGTTTGGTCACATTAAATAATTCTTCATGGTCGAATTGCCCGTCTTTAACAAACATTGGGAGCGCAATGGATGCTAGATTACAAACGGCTACTTCGTCTTCTGAAGTGTATTCTAAAATCTCGGTACAAAGATTTGAAGATCGAATTGTACCTAGATTCTTTTGATTGCTCTTTCGGTTTGCCGCATCCTTATATAACATGTATGGGGTTCCGGTCTCAATTTGGGATTCCAGTATCTTTTCCCATAATTCACGAGCCTTAACGGTTTTTCGCCCTCTATCCTCAGCCTCGTATTGAAGGTAAAGTTTGTCGAATTCTTCACTGTGATTGTCGTATAAACCAGGACACTCATTGGGGCACATTAGTGTCCAATCTTCGTTGGCTTCAACACGCTTCATGAACAAATCTGGAATCCACATCGCATAGAAAAGGTCGCGCGCACGCATTTCTTCTTTACCGTGATTCTTTTTTAGATCGAGAAAGTCAAAAATATCGGCGTGCCATGGTTCGAGGTACATGGCAAAGCTTCCTTTCCTTTTTCCTCCGCCCTGATCTACATAGCGTGCGGTATCATTGTACACACGCAGCATAGGTACAATCCCATTTGAAGTACCGTTGGTTCCTGAAATATATGATCCGGTAGCCCTAATATTATGAATTGATAATCCGATTCCTCCAGCGGATTGGGATATTTTTGCGGTTTGCTTTAAGGTGTCATAAATACCATCGATACTATCGTCTTTCATAGTCAAAAGAAAGCATGACGACATTTGGGGCTTAGGAGTTCCTGAATTAAATAATGTTGGAGTTGCGTGCGTAAAGTAACGCTTCGACATTAAGTCATAAGTCTCGACGGCAGCATCTAAGTCGTTAGGGTGAATACCTACCGAAACTCTCATCAGCATATGCTGAGGGCGTTCGACGATTTTACCATTAATCTTCAATAGATACGAACGCTCTAGGGTTTTAAAACCGAAGTAATCGTAACCGAAATCGCGGTCGTAGATGATGCAAGAATCGAGTTTTTCAGCGTTATCCATAATTACCTTATGAACTTCGTCGGATAGAAGCGGCCCTTTCTTACCGGTTCTCGGATTGACGTAGTTATAGAGGTCATCCATAGTTTCAGAGAATGACTTCTTGGTATTTTTATGGAGGTTCGATACTGATATTCTCGCTGCCAATTGCGCAAAATCAGGGTGGGTAGTAGTCATTGTGGCAGCCACCTCTGCAGCAAGATTATCTAATTCTGATGTAGTAACTCCGTCGTATAAACCATCAATAACTCGCATCGCTACTTTAACAGGGTCTACCAGTGGACTTAACCCATAGCATAATTTGCGGATTCGTGTGGTGATTTTATCGAACATTACGGGCTCCTGTCTCCCGTCTCTTTTTACTACATGCATATCGAAAGGTTTTTATGAATTGGCTAGGTTAGTTTATTAAAAGTCTGCATCAAATGCAAATGGGTCTTTATCGTCGGTATTTGCTTCGGTTTGTTTTACTCCCGCTTTTTGATATTCACTTACTTTTTTCTCGAAGAAATTAGTCTTACCCTGAAGTGAGATCATATCCATGAAGTCAAATGGGTTAGTAGCATTGTATTCTTTTTCGCAACCTAATTCTACAAGAAGACGATCAGTTACGAATTCGAGATACTGCGTCATCAGCTTCGAGTTCATTCCAATTAAACTTGCAGGAAGCGATTCAGTGATAAATTCGCGCTCAATGTCTAGAGCGTTGATGATGATTTCTTTGATTCTTTCGGTTGGAACCTTATTCACCAGATGATTGTTGTGCAGGTGTACCGCGAAGTCGCAGTGCATTCCTTCGTCTCTTGAAATTAACTCATTGGAAAAGGTTAATCCTGGCATGAGTCCTCGTTTCTTTAACCAGAAGATTGAGCAGAAAGCCCCCGAAAAAAAGATTCCTTCAACAGCAGCAAAAGCGATTAATCTTTCTGCAAAGCTGGGAGACTCAATCCATTTTAATGCCCAGTCTGCCTTTTTCTTGATCGCAGGAAAGTTTTCAATTGCCTTGAAAAGTGTGTTCTTTTCTTTTTCGTCTTTGACATAGGTATCAATGAGTAGTGAGTAGGTTTCTGAGTGGATGTTTTCCATCATAATCTGAAACCCATAAAAAAACTTTGCTTCTGAGTATTGTACTTCGTTCACAAAGTTTTCTGCAAGATTCTCATTTACAATACCATCTGAGGCTGCGAAAAATGCTAGAATATGTTTAATAAAATAACGCTCGTCATCATTTAATTTATTTTCCCAGTCGTTCGAGTCTTGAGAAAGGTCGATTTCCTCCGCTGTCCAGAATGAAGCCTCTGAGGTCTTATACCATTGCCATAAGTCATGGTGTTTAATCGGAAAAATCACAAATCGGTCTGGGTTGTCTTGCAAGATCGGTTCTACTACAGTTGACATAGCTATTTTTTTGGTTCTTAAAATGAATGGATTCTGGTGACGACCAGGGACTAACAAAGATGTAAAAACAAACCTCTAGGGTAAAGGCAGTTTGAGCGCGTTGACCGATAAGTTTTTAACAGAAAATGTTGAAATGTGAGTTGAGTTACTATAAACCCTAGGGTTTTCTTTCACAGAAAACTTTAGAAACTTTTTTTTGACTTAAACAAGACCCTTTTCTTTCTTCCAAAGCTCTGCTGCTTTCTCCAACTCTTTGTACCACTGTTCACCGAATTTTCTTATCAAAGCACTTTTAACGAATTGGTAAATGGGAACTTTAAGCTCTTTTCCTAGCGTACAGGCTGAATTACAAATTTCCCAACGGTGGTAGTTTACAGCCTCAAATGAGGTGTATTTAGTCACTCTAACTGGATAAAGATGGCAGCTGATTGGTTTGTGGAAATCAATACTTCCTTCTAGATAGGCTGATTCAATTCCGCATACTCCTTGTCCTTTTTCGTCAAAGGTTAGGTAAGCACATTCTTTTCCGTCGACTAGTGGAGTCTCTAATTCGCCGTCTTCTCCCTTTACATAGCTACCTTGATTTTCGATAACAGCGATACCTGCTGCTCGCAAATACGGTTGTATTTTCGGAAGTAATTCTTCGAGTTTTTTGGCCTCCCATGATTCTAAAGGAGCTCCATACTCACCTGCCACGCAGCACGCACCTTTACAAGCATTTAAATTACATACGAAGTCTTTTTCGATGAGGTCTTCGGTAACTAGTGTAGTGCCTATTTGAATCATTGTTTTCTTTTAAAACCGAATAACTGTTGTGAGACAAAACCTTGTGGCATTTCCTCATCACCTGCATAGCCGATGATTAAATCGGAGTTATCGTTTGGTATGTAGACAGTACCAAATAAGTAATCCCATAGCGATAGACTTATTCCAAAATTCACTCCGTGAGAATGGTCTTGAGGTAAGACTTTTGCATGGTGATGCAAATGCATTATGGGATTGTTAAAGATGAACTTAAGCGGTCCATAATTAAGTTTGATATTGGCGTGATTCAGGTGTCCAATGAGTATAGCTGCAAAATGAATCAAATAAGCTTGGTCAGGTTCAAAACCACCGATCAGTATTACGGCAAAGGTTTTTAAAGGTTTGTAAAGAATATGTTCCATCCAGTGAAATCTAAAATGAGCTGCAAATCCCATTTCATGTACACTGTGGTGAACCTTATGAAACTTCCAGAAAAGAGGCACCTTATGCAGAAAAATATGGGTTATCCATCCAAAGAAATCGACAAGTATAAAAAAGATGAGAAGCCCTAGCCACTCTGGAGCTTTATCAATATTTATAATGGCTAAACGATTTAATGCTATTCCAATCGAATTAAACGCTTCTGAGAACACTGCATAAAATCCAGAAATGAATATGCTAAAAAGAACAAAATTGAACCCCATATGAAAGAGATCTGTAAAGAAATCCTTTCTAAAGATGGCTTGTGACTTTCGCCATGGAAAAATAATTTCAAGACCCCAAACTAGAAGTGAAATAAGAACCAATCCCCAGAGATAGTTTTGACTCCATGGAGATTCAAAAAAGAGATTTTGTTTGTAAAAAACAAAGACTCCAAGTGTGCTTTCCCAAAAAATATTCAAGAATTCTAGCATGGTGCAAAGTTAGTGAAAGCGCTTATGAATAAGAATTATTCTACTGCCCTTATCATTTCTTGAACGGTAAGATCTAAGTCGTATTCTACTCCAAATCCCCAGTCGTTAACAGCAGCTTCATCATTGATGCTTTGAGGCCAAGATTCAGCAATTTTTTGTCTGAAATCTAAAGAATAGTCAAGCTCGAATTCGGGGATGAATCGGCGTATTGAACGGGCAATGAGTTCAGGGCTTGTTTCAAATCCCCCTAGGTTATAAGAGGTTCTCACGGTAATCGAAGATTTTGGAGCATCCATTATTGCAAGAGTTGCTTTAACTGCATCAGGCATGAAGAGCATAGGTAATATAGTGTCGCTTTTTAAGTAGCAAGTATACCTGCCTTTACTAACAGCCTCTTTTATCATAGCTACCGAGTAATCTGTAGTTCCACCTCCTGGCTCAGTAGCGTGACTGATTAAGCCAGGAAATCTTATGCTTCGAACATCTACACCGTATTTTCTAAAGTAATAATCGCACCAAAATTCTCCAGAACGCTTGCTAATGCCATAGACTGTAGTTGGATTGATTACGCAGTTTTGTGGTGTAGTTACTTTTGGACTGTCTGGACCAAATACAGCAATACTCGAAGGCCAAAATAATTTTTGAAAGCGCCCTTGTCTGGCAATATCGAGAAGATGAAGTAGGCTATTCATATTTAAATGCCAAGCAAGGCTTGGATTCTCCTCACTCTTTGCACTCAATAAGGCGGCCATCAGATAAACTTCATTGATCTGATGTTCTTTAATCAATTGCTCAACACTCCCTTTGTCGGTTGCATCTAAACAATACAATCTGCGTTCACGGTCAGTTTGTATTCGAATATCTGCGCGGTAAAGGATAATATCATTACGCTTCTCAAGTTCTGAGCATAATTCTGTACCGATTTGACCTTCTGACCCAATTACAAGAACTTTTAACGACATATGGTTCGCTTCGATTTGTTCTAGCAAAAATAGTCTTTTCAATTATCGTAATTTGGCCTTATGAATCGATTTGTAGCTTTCTTTTTAGGAATAGTTCTAATCTCTTGTGAACCAAAAAAACAAGAAACGGTTACTGTTGTTGAAACCAAACAAAAAATTTATCTAGACTCTTTTCAAGGGGTTGTTATATCTAATAGTAATGAAATATACCGCAACTGGCGAACACTTCAGCTATTTGCGCAAACCTATGAAGCGCTGTATAAAGTAAAAAACTCAGAGGACCTGTTAATCGCTGTAGAAAATGCTTTAAAAAGTATTGAGAATTTAGAGAATCAACAGAAGCCAGAGGCTATAGAAAGCCCGGGTTATTTAAGCCGCCTCGATTTACTAAAAACGGAGCTTTTTCGTTTGAAGGAAAAACTTTCAGAGGGTCAATTCGACGCAAACATCTTCGAAGACACCTTGAATGCCTACAAGGGTTTGATGAAATATATTTCTCTGCAATGGGAGCGCAGTACCTAAATACCTCTTATGCAAATCTGTTCTAGTGGTAGTTTCTTTGAAACCACTCTCGATACAATACCTCCTTCTGTAAAGACGGGTAGATTCAAATTTCTTTCTTTTGCAATCCTTGAGTAGTACTCTATTTTGGTCGGATGCTTTGGTGATACCAAATTTAACGGCCCATCTTGCGGATTCCTCATAAGCCATTCAATACATCGTAAAATATCTTCTCGATGAATGAAATTAATGAGTTCATTTTTGGCAATATTCTTTTGCGTACGCAACAAACTATAGATAGGGTGCCTATCTTTCCCTATTAACCCTCCAAGGCGGAGCGCATTAAATCGTTTGACCTGACTATCCTCGAATTGCTTTTCAATTTTAGTGATCGCCCTTGCTGAGGAGGTTTTGGGATCGAGTCTAGTGTCTTCATCGATTATAGTTTCTGATCTGCCATATACGGATATACTGCTTGTATAGAAAACGGTTAAGTCTGGATGTTTATTAATATGGCTCATTAACTGTTTAAAGAGAGTGAGATTTCCCTCGCTAGCATCAGCCTTAATAGTACTTCTATTAATACCGCTTGGTATGGTAATTATTAAATGAGATAAATTTTCTAGGAAAGCAGGCAGATCACCCTCCCATCGATTATTTCTAAAATAGCATTGAAAGGCCTTAGCTCCTTTCACATTGTATCCATTCGTTTTAAGCTTTTGAAGTAGATAATCTCCAAGCCACCCTTCCCCTAAAACTCCAATTTTAATCAACGTTCGCTCGTTTGAATATTTTGATTTTTTCTGGATTTAAAAACTGATATCCAATATCGTAAAGATAGTATTTTGGTAAGCTCCCGTTAAATCCTCTTTCCGCACCCGTAATCGATGACGGTCTAAATCCTTGTCGGTTTAATTCACTGAGGTTGCACTCTGTGCTTTGACTCGTTGCATACCTCCTTAAAATTCTGTAGTTATTTTGAAGCCTTCGATGGGTTTTGTAGAAATTTTGATTCTTTTTTTTGATTCTTCAGATTGTGGTAATGACTTCTGCATGCATCACTACAAAATTTTTGATCAGTTCTTCCGAATAAGGGCTCTTTGCAAACCTGACAACCTCTGTTCATAGGATAATTATTTCGAATAAAGTAGAAGTGGTTCACTGCAACAATCACTCAGTGGGTGTAGTAGCTGAATTACGAATGTTTAAACGTTTCTATCTGTTTACAGCACGAAAAGTAAGGTCTAAGACTTCAACTTTGCAGTAAAATCAATTTTATGAATGCACTAAGAAATTAAGCCCAACTTATAGGTTATGTTGGCAACGATCCAGAAATCACAGAATTACAAGGTGGTAAGAAACTAGCGAAGTTTAGTCTGGCAACGAATGAAATTTACAATAACACTGCAGGTGAACGAATGGTTTCGACAGAGTGGCATACCATTATTGCGTGGGATCGTCAAGCAGAAATTGCAGAAAAGTATGTTCAAAAAGGTAAGGAGGTAGCGATATCTGGGCGTATTACGCAACGGTCTTACGACGATAGTGAAGGTCAAAAGAAGAGAGTTACAGAAATACGATGTTCAGATTTGCTCCTTTTGGGTAAGCCTGAAGCATCTATTGAATCAGAGGTCTTTTAGTCGTAAAGGTGTTGAGCAATTCGAAAGAGATTGGCATGAGCCTCTACGATTATGCGTAGGTCTTTTGAATAGCCTCCACCCATTGAGCATTGAATAGGTATTCCTTTTGAATGAGCAAGATTTAGAACTTTTAGGTCTCTCTCTTTACATCCATTAAGGGTTAGGCCTAGAGTTCCTAATCGATCTGATTCAAGAATATCGACTCCTGATAAATAAAATATAAAATCAGGTTTTACCTCATTGATTAAGGGGTCGAGGTATTGCTCTAAAAGCTTTAGATATTCATAGTCGCCACATCCTTTGGGTAGTGGAAGATCTATATCTGATTCTTCCTTTTTGAATGGATAATTGGCTGCGCCATGAACAGAAAAGGTGAAAACCGATGATTCATTGCGAAAGATTGAAGCAGTGCCATTACCCTGGTGTACATCTAGATCAATGATTAATGCTTTTTTGATTATTCCCTTGCGAATAAGGTGAGAGGCAGCAATTGCCTGATCATTTAATAGACAGAAGGCCTCTCCATGATCTGCATAGGCATGATGCGTACCTCCTGCAATATTAATTGATACTCCATGATTTAATGCGTGGTAGCAATTTTGGATGGTTCCTTGAGCGATTCTTTGTTCCCGGTCAATAAGCTGCTGAGACAGGGGAAATCCTATTTTTCTCACCTCCTTGGGGGTGAGATCTAAATTTAGTAATCGTTGAAAATAAGTTTCTGTATGAACACTCAAGGCATCTTTAGAATCGAGAAATTCAGGAGAGAAGAAGTTCTCTTTGTTGCAGGTGCCTTCATGAATCAATTGTTTAGGCAGTAGATCGTATTTGAGCATAGGAAACCTATGGTCTTTAGGCAGATCTAGAACATAAATTGAATCGAAAGCAATTTTTAGCATTAAGAAATGTGGCTTCCTGCAGCTACAGCCTCTTCTGGGCTCATGAAGCTCAGTTTTCCTTCGGGATCTGTTGCCATTAGTAACATTCCTTCACTTTCTACCCCTCTAAGTTTACGAGGTTCAAGATTCATTAAAACGCACACTTTTTTTCCTATAATTTCTTCAGGTGAAAAGTGTTCAGCAATACCAGACACAATAGTTCTTTGATCTAATCCTGTATCGATTTTTAGAACAAGCAAGCGATCTGCCTTCGGCATTTTTTCTGCAGATAATATCGTACCTACTCTAAGATCAAGGCTACTAAAAGTGTCATAATTGATCGATGGTTTCTGTGGCTCTTGCATGGTATTTGAATCTTTTTCTGTTGATTTCAGTTTTTCTCGCTGTTCTTGTATTTCGGCGTCTTCAATCTTTCTGAACAGTAATTCAGAAGTTCCTAGGTTTTGACCTGGAGCGATTAAAACATTTGCAGACTTCAGGTACTCAAAAGGGTTTTCAATGGGTTTTAAATTGAGCATTTTCTTCAACTTTTCTACTGAGAATGGTAAGAATGGCTCAGAGAGATAAGCGAGACCTGCTGTTAGTTGAAGCGCTACGTTCATGATGGTTTTAACGCGCTCAGGATCAGATTTAATTAATTTCCAAGGCTCGTGGTCAGCAAGGTATTTATTACCTAATCTCGCAACACCCATTAAAAGACCAGCAGCTTCTCTGAATCGATATCGGTCTAGTGATTTCTCAATTCCAGAAGGAGCTTCTTGCAATTGTTGCAATACTTGTCTGTCTGCATCAGTCAAAGGACCGGCTTCTGGGACAATTCCGTCATAGTATTTTTGACTCAGAACAACTACTCGATTAATGAAGTTTCCATAAACAGAAACTAGTTCATTATTTACTCGGGCCTGAAAATCATCCCAAGTGAAGTCATTGTCTTTTGTTTCTGGAGCATTAATTGTTAAAACATATCTCAGAGCGTCCTGCATCCCTTCAAAGTCTTCGAGATATTCGTGAAGCCAAACTGCCCAGTTTTTAGAGGTTGAAAGTTTCTGACCTTCTAAATTTAAAAATTCATTTGCGGGTACGTTCTCTGGAAGGATATAATCTCCATGTGCCTTTAAAAGCGCAGGGAAGATGATACAATGGAATACGATGTTGTCCTTTCCGATGAAATGAATTAGTGAAGTGTCCTTGTTTTTCCAGTAAGGTTCCCAGTCAATCCCTTTCTTATCTGCCCATTCTTTGGTAGAAGAAATATATCCGATAGGTGCCTCGAACCATACATAGAGCACTTTTCCATCCGCGGAATTAAGAGGCACTTTTATGCCCCAATCAAGATCTCTTGTTACCGCTCTTGGTCTAAGACCGTCGTCTATCCATGATTTACATTGACCGTAAACATTCGACTTCCAGTCTTCTTTATGATCTTCTAGAATCCATTTTCTCAGGAAAGCCTCGCTTTTATCTAGCGGTAAATACCAATGTGTTGTCGATTTAAGCGAGGGGGTTGCTCCACTTAAGGTACTTTTCGGGTTAATCAGGTCTGTTGCGTTTAGACTCGATCCGCACTTTTCGCATTGATCCCCGTAGGCTTCTGGATTCTCACATTTAGGGCATGTACCAGTAATGTATCGATCGGCTAAAAACATCTTTGCCTCAGCATCAAATAATTGCTCGCTCGTTTCCTCAATAAAATGATTCTGATTATAAAGTTTTGTAAAAAATTCTTGGGCGGTCTTATGATGAATGTCTTTTGAGGTTCTTGAGTAATTGTCAAACGAGATTCCAAAATCTTCGAAAGACTTTCGAATGATTGCATCGTAGGTGTCGATAACCTCTTGAGGTGTTATCCCTTCTTTTCTAGCCTTCATCGAGATAGCTACTCCATGTTCATCACTACCACAGATAAAGGCCACGTCATGACCTTGAAGTCTTTTGAATCGCGCAAATATATCTGCAGGCACATATACTCCAGCTAAATGTCCAATATGTATAGGGCCGTTAGTATAGGGGAGTGCGGCAGTAAGGGTGTAGCGTTTTATTGAGTCTGACATTCACTGATGATTTCATGGCAAAAATAGGTAATTCTTTATCTAATCGTTTTTAGATGATTAGAGAACGACTCATCGGTTCAGAGAGTCTTATCATTAAGAGATGAATAAACGCATTGGAGATCTTGGCCAGATACAAGCCACTTCATTTCTAGTAAAACAAGGGTATCGGATTTTGCATCAAAATGTAAGATTGGGTTACAAAGAGGCTGATATTTTGGTGGTAAAAGATCGAATCTTGGTTGTCGTTGAGGTTAAAACTAGTATTCATTGTTTTTCTAAGGTGCAGATGATTCAGCGTTTTTCAAGAGGGCAATTTGCTAGACTAAGCGCTATTGGTTCTTTTTATGTGAATACTATACGTGAAGTTCAGGAGTTGCGTATCGATCTAATAGGCGTGTGTTTAGAATATAAAAATGCACAAATAAGGCATCTGATCGACATTTCTTTATATATTTGACGTTTTGTTAGAAATAAAACAAATTGTTTTAATTAATTATGAAGACTATTTCATCAGTCGTAGAAAGCGTAATTCACAGAAAACCTTTCCTTCAGTCGGCCCTTGCTGAGGGCATTATCAATCTTACATCTTTATCACGTCAGATTAAACCCGAAATCGAATCTTACCTAGGAAAAGAGGTTCGCGAGGGCGCTATCGTAATGGCCCTTAAGCGTCTTTCTGAACATCTAGAGTTTAGAGCTACCCATAAAATAGTAAAGGTTCTCAAAAATATTGGTGAGATTACGGTACGTTCGTCCTTAGTTGATTTTACGTTTTTGACCTCTGAGAGTATTCTTGAAAAGCAAGCCGAATTAATGCGTGAGATTCATCGTAATCCCGATGTTTTTTATACTTCATCTCGCGGAGTCAATGAAATAAATATTGTGGTAAGCGACCGGTTAGAAGGATTTATTGAAGACCTTTTTAGTGGTGAACGTATGACTCAAAAGGTGACTAATCTCGCTTCAGTAACCGTCAAATTACCACATGAAAATGTTACTGTCCCAGGTATTTACTATTTTATTTTTCAAAGACTGGCTTGGGAGGGTATTGTCTTGCACGAGGTTATCTCGACAACCAATGAATTTACCATTATAGTAGATGATCCTGAGGCTGACAAGGCATTTACCGTTATTAAAGCACTTAAGGCTTTATAGTTGCAATTGTTGTAGCGCCTTTGTAGCCTTGTCTAAGGATTCAATATGATCGAAACGAATGAGCAATCGCGGACCGTTTTTTGAGGGTTTTTCTTTAATTGCACATGACAAACTCGCAGAAACCTTAATTAGATGCTCAAAAGCGGCACTTTGATAAAATGCTGACTGACTATCTGATAAAAAGTAACCGATGAGTGTCTCTCGCTTAAATACGATTTTTTCAATACCTAAAGATTTAGCAATCCACTTCAATGAAATAGACTGAATGAGATCGTTTGCAGCTTGCGGAAGTGGGCCAAACCGATCGATTAGCTTTTTGGTGAAGCTATTTAACTCCTCAGTACTTTTAACTTCACTTAGTTCCCGGTAAAGGCTTAAACGCTCTGCATTTGCATTGATGTAATCATCTGGGAAGAGTAGTTCGAGGTCAGAGTCTACTTGTACCTCACTGATATACGCTACCACTTCGTCTTTATCTTTTTCTTCTTGGTAGAGTGATTTAAACTCATTGTTTTTCAATTCTTCAATTGCCTCAGAAACAATTTTTTGATAAGTGTCAAACCCGATATCACTGATGAATCCACTTTGCTGGCCTCCTAGTAAATCACCAGCACCTCTAATCTCGAGATCTTTCATGGCAATTTGGAATCCGCTTCCTAACTCAGTGAATTGAGCAAGTGCCTCCATTCTTTTTCTTGCCTCGCTAGTTAAGGCCTCGAACGGATCGGTAATGAAATAACAGAAAGCCTTTTTGTTTGATCTTCCAACTCTACCTCTCATTTGGTGTAAATCGCTGAGACCGAAACTGTGGGCGTTATGGATAAGAATTGTATTAGCATTAGGAATGTCAAGGCCGCTTTCAACGATAGTGGTTGATACTAGAACATCGAAATTTCCATTCATGAAATTTAGCATCAGCTCTTCGAGGTCTTTTCCGTCCATTCTACCGTGACCTGTTCTAACTCGTGCATCAGGTACAATCTGTTGTATCATCCCCGCCACCTCTTTAATATTTTCAATTCGATTATGAATAAAGTAGACTTGTCCACCACGTTGAATTTCATAACTGATTGCATCACGAATTGCTTCTAAATCAAAACGGATTACACTACTTTCAATCGGATAACGATTAGGCGGCGGGGTATTAATTACAGAAAGATCTCGCGCTGCCATCAAACTGAATTGTAGTGTTCTTGGAATAGGGGTTGCGGTTAGTGTGAGTACATCAATACTCGCCTTAAATGATTTGATTCGTTCTTTAACCGAAACCCCGAACTTTTGTTCTTCATCTACAATTAAGAGTCCTAAGTCTTTAAACTTTACATTCTTATTGACAATTTGGTGGGTTCCGATGAGAATATCAATCTTACCTGCTTTTACGTCCTCTATTATTTCTTTTTTTTCTTTAGACGTTCTGAATCGGTTTAAAAAATCTACCCTTACCGGCAGGTCTTCTAAACGTTTAGAAAAAGTATTGGCATGCT
>JAAZVG010000137.1 GCA_018623655.1 Flavobacteriaceae bacterium | reverse complement strand
CGTACTGATATGCACAATGACTGCCTTAGTAATTGTTATTTATAACATGGGAGGTGTTTTCGATTATGGAGGTGATGGCAGTGGTGTTGTATTAATCGATGGTATGCCTTATGAAGGTGCCGGGATTACTTCTAAGGCCTTTGCGAATTACATTCCTTACTCGAATGTATTTTTAACCATTGCAGTTGTGCTATTTGCTGTTTCGACGATGATTTCATGGTCATATTATGGCCTACAGTCATGGAAATTCCTTTTTGGCAGAGGTCAGATAATGGATCTTACTTATAAGTTTTTATTCCTTTTATTTATTATTATTGGTGCCGCTGCAAGTATGGATTCTATATGGGCTTTCTCTGATGCAATGATCTTTGCAATGGTTTTCCCAAATATGATAGGACTATACTTCTTATTCCCTGAGGTGAAACAACAGCTAAAGCGCTACTTAAAAGCAATTAAGAATTAGTGCTTATTGAATCCTAAGCGAACCACTTTTCGTATCTCAAATGAAGAACGAAAAGGGGTTCTTTTTTTACTGCTTGTTTTATGCGTTGTAAAATCTCTGGAGTCCTTCTTAACCGTGGGATATCATCGTATTGTTTTTGATCCTAATCGATTTGAAAATTACAGCAGTGAATCTAAGTTATTTGATTCCTTAAATTCAAACGAAAGACAACCTGCTGTCAGAACAATGAAACCCAAAGTTTCGATGAATTCTCTGGTTAAGCAGGATCTTAATAACGCTTCAGTATCTGATCTGCGACAAATTCGCGGGGTTGGTCCGATTTTATCTAAGCGAACTATAAAATATGGTCGGTCATTAAATGGTTACACAAATATTAACCAATTATACCGTGTATATGGTTTAGATAGCTTGATTGTCGATAGGATGAAGAAGGTATATGAAATAAAAGCGGATACTATTAAGCCTATTAATATCAGGGTGGCATCCAGGGAAGAACTGAATACATTACCCTATCTTAGCCCACAAGAAATAGAGTGGTTAATTAGCTTGAGAAATCGTCCTGAAGGTTTAGGAAGTAAGGAATTTGTGACTAATCTTTTTCTAAAAACGTTAAACAAAAACAAAAAGCTTCTCGTATATTTGACGTATTAAAGCTGCAAATGATTTAGGTTTTACTTCATGATGAATTTTGATCGAACAGAAGAGCAACGCATGGTGGCAGAAGCCGCTCGCAATTTTGCTGAGCAATTTGTGCTTGGTAATGTTAAGGAATGGGATGAAACTCAGTATTTTCCTGCGGAGATTCTTCGGGAGGCTGGTAAGATGGGATTTATGGGTATTTTAGTACCTGAAGCTTATGGTGGTTCTGCTCTTGGATATCACGAGTACATCGCGATTGTAGAGGAAATTTCAAAAGTAGATCCTTCAATCGGTTTATCTATCGCCGCCCATAATTCGTTATGTACCAATCACATTCTTTCTTTTGGTAACGAAAACCAAAAGCAACGCTATTTGCCAAAACTAGCCTCTGGTGAATTTATCGGTGCTTGGGGATTGACCGAGCACAATACAGGTTCTGATGCTGGTGGAATGAACACCACCGCCGTCAAGGATGGTGATCATTGGATTTTAAACGGATCTAAGAATTTTATTACTCACGGAAAGAGCGGTGATATTACTGTGGTTATCGTGCGTACTGGTGAAAAAGGAGATTATCACGGGATGACAGCCTTTATTTTAGAGAAAGGAATGCCAGGATTTACCAGTGGTAAGAAAGAAGATAAGTTAGGGATGCGCGCTAGTGAAACTGCAGAAATCATATTCGATAATTGTCGAATAAGCGATGATCAGCGACTCGGAGAACTTGGAGAGGGCTTCATTCAATCGATGAAAATTCTCGACGGGGGTCGTGTTTCTATAGGTGCGTTGTCATTAGGAATTGCCAAGGGAGCCTATGAAGCTGCGCTAAAGTATTCTAAAGAACGCGAGCAATTTGGAAAACCGATATCGAGTTTTCAAGGTGTGTCGTTTAAGTTAGCTGATATGGCAACTGAAATCGAAGCTGCAGAATTACTACTGCATAAAGCTGCTTTTCTAAAAAATGAAAATCGTAAAATGACATTACACTCTGCGATGAGCAAAATGTATGCTTCGGAGCTTTGTGTTCGAATTGCTAATGATGCAATCCAGATTCACGGTGGTTATGGCTATACAAAAGACTATCCGGTGGAGAAATTTTATCGGGATGCTAAACTTTGTACTATAGGAGAGGGTACCACTGAAATTCAAAAAGTGGTAATTGCAAAAAATATACTTAAAGATTAGTAACATTTGACTTAAATTGTATATTTGCAGCCGTAATTGAAAGGAGGTTAAGTTAATATGCTAATTATTCCAGTTAAAGAAGGTGAAAATATCGATAGAGCGCTAAAACGTTTTAAGCGTAAATTCGATAAAACAGGTACAATGCGTCAGCTAAGAAGCCGTCAACAATTTGTTAAGAAGTCGGTTCGTAAACGCGAGCAATTACAAAAAGCTCAATACATTCAAGGACTACGAGATCAAGAAGCTTTATAGTCGAAAGAATTATAGAATATAAAAGCCTGCATTAGCAGGCTTTTTTTATTTTCAGGCTTATGTTTGAAATCGAAGACTTTGTAAATTTTCTAAAACACGAGAAAAAATACTCTAAGCACACCTGTACCTCGTATTTGGCTGATCTGTCCCAGGCCTTCGAATATTTCACTTTGACTATTGATGAATTTTCAAGGTTGACCGAGCTTGATTATTCGCTACTTCGAAATTTTATCGCCTATTTGAGTAATCAAGATCTTAATCCAAGAACGATCAATCGCAAGATTAGTGCACTTCGACGATTTTATTCTTATTTCTTAAGCCAATCGGCAATTGAAAAACATCCGCTTCGACATCACAAAGCTTTAAAACAACCTAAGAAGGTTTCGGTTCCTTTTTCTGAGGAGGAAATCGAAAAGCTTTTTAATCTTATAAGTAGATCAGACACGCCCAAAACTTTTGAGTTTGTTAGAGATCAATTGATTATTGAATTACTTTATACTTTAGGAATTCGGCGTAGCGAGCTGATTGCTCTTCGAGATCAAGACGTAGATTTAACCGCTGCAATAGTTAAGGTTTATGGAAAAGGTGGTAAAGAGCGGTTACTTCCATTGCTTCGATCTACTGTTGGATTGCTTTCTCATTATTTCGATTTGAGATCGTCTGCGTTTAAGTCCACTTTATTTTCTTCGTTATTGGTTACCGATAAAGGACAACAACTGTATCCGAAATTTGTTTACCGAAAGATAAATGATTATCTTAAAGGTGTGTCGGTTAAGCAGAAGAAGAGTCCGCACATGATTCGACACACGTTTGCGACCCATTTGCTAAATCGCGGAGCTGACCTGAATACCGTTAAGGAGTTATTGGGACATAGTAGTCTAGCTGCTACTCAGGTTTATACCCATAGCAGTATTGAGGAGCTTAAAATGGTTTACAAATCATCGCATCCGCGCGGTAGTCGATCTTCTTCATAAGTTAAATGGGGTTAACCCCAAAACAGTCAAACTTATGGTTGTACAATTTCACGCAGTTAATTTCAAAGCTGATGCAAAACTGAAAACCTTTATTGACAAAAGACTTGAAAAGCTAGAACGATTTTATGGTCGAATTCTCGAAGCCGAAGTTTTTTTAAAGGTTGAAAACACCAAACAAAAGTCTAACAAACTAACTGAAATTAAGTTAGTAGTTCCTAAAGGAAAGTTTCTTGTAAGAAAGTTTGCCAGGACCTTTGAACAGTCTGCAGACCAAGGAGTTCACGCACTTGAACGAATGGTTAAAAAGAAAAAGCAAATCAGGGGTTTCTGATGACAGAAATTTGTTTGAATTTGTTTTGATACAAAAAAATATTCTCTACATTTGCAGTCCGTTAGAAATAGCGGACTTTTTTTTGTTGGAAAAAGGCGTTTTATGCCGGTGTAGCTCAGCTGGCTAGAGCAGCTGATTTGTAATCAGCAGGTCGTGGGTTCGAGTCCCTCCACCGGCTCCAATTATTAAAAAAGGGGGAGTGATCCCAACAGTGCCGGGGAGATACTCAAGCGGCCAACGAGGACAGACTGTAAATCTGTTGGTTTTTACCTTCGCAGGTTCGAATCCTGCTCTCCCCACAAATTG
>JAAZVG010000136.1 GCA_018623655.1 Flavobacteriaceae bacterium | reverse complement strand
AGACTATATCTTTAGCTCGGTCGGAGAAGAATGGGGGTTTATTGCTAGCACACTTGTCATTCTTGCGTTTGTTGCACTTTTACTAAGATTCGTCTACCTAGCCGATCGTCAGAAAAAAGCCTTCCACAGAATTTATGGCTACGGAATTACCTCGATACTCTTCATTCACTTCAGCATAAACATTGGGATGGTATTGGGTATGTTGCCAACAATCGGAATCCCACTGCCTTTTTTTAGTTATGGGGGGTCTAGTTTACTGTTTTTCTGTTTGATGTGTTACATCTTTTTAAAAATGGACGCCAATCGTCTGAAAACCCACTTTGACTAATCCTTATCCTTTTATCGGACTAGGTCGATTATAGGTGTAGCGTTTTAAGTCTTTAAGCACCGCGATTGCCTCTTCTAAGTAAACATCTTTAGCTAGTTCTTTATGCCAACGATCTCGTTTTTCACGAAGAATAGAATCTTGATTGAACAAACTTTTCTCATAAGGCAACGAGCTAAATTTTAATCTGGTATCATACTGATCAAGTGCTTCAAACTCCTTAGACTTCTTTTTCAATTCTTCTTTATTTTTTCGATACGATTTAAGATCTAAATAGGTCGTATCATCTTCGCGTTGTGCACTGATCCAACGAGCCTCTTCATCTAGCAGATCAACATATCGATTGGCACTTAAACGCTCTCGACTACTGCTTAAAATACGCTCATAATCAATTTGTTTATGCCACGGAGTAAAAGTAGCTGCCTGTATTCGATCCCAAGAGAGTGGATTATCCTGATCGCGCTCACCAACATCAATGTAGGTATAGCGGTCGGGAATTATAATATCTGAAGAAACACCCTCTAATTGGGTAGAGCCACCACTTACTCGATAAAACTTTTGAGTAGTGATTTTTAAAGCTCCTAAATCGCCTAATTCATTCGATCTAATAATATTCGAAAGGGGAATTACATTCTGAACGGTTCCTTTGCCATAGGTGCGCTCACTACCTATAATCACCGCTCTACCATAATCTTGTAGCGCAGCGGCTAAAATCTCAGAGGCAGAGGCCGATAATTCATTAACCAATACAACTAATGGTCCGTCATATAGAATACCTTTCTCAGGATCTTTTTGAACCTCTCTTCGATCACCTGCCGTACGTACCTGAACCACGGGGCCTTCATCAATGAAATATCCCGCCATATCCACAACCGTTTGCAAAGAACCACCTCCATTATCTCTTAAATCTAAAACGACGCCTTCAACTCCTTCTTTCTGCAATCGCATAAGCTCAGCTTTAACATCAATAGCAGCATTACGCTGATTATAGTCATCGAAATCAACATAGAATTTAGGAAGATGAATTAATCCATATTCATATTCTTCATCTGAAATTTTAACCGATTTAGCATAACTCTCTTCCAGTTCAACAACATCGCGAATAACTGAGATTTCCTCAACCACACCATTCGTTCTCTTAACCGTCAAATAAACCGTAGTTCCTTCAGGACCTTTGATCAATTCAATGGCATCGTCTAGTCTCATTCCAGAGATATCGACTGCCTCGCCTTCTTCTTGACGAACTTTCAACAATTCATCACCTACCTCAAGAGATTTAGCCCTCCAAACCGGACCTCCTGAAATAATTTCAACTACTGTAGTACCCTCAGGTTTTTTCTGTAAACGAGCGCCAATACCTTCGAATTTACCAGACATTGCAATATCAAAACGATCCTTATCAGTAGGTGCAAAGTAATAAGTATGAGGGTCAAAGGTTTCAACTACTGCATTTATGTAGGTTGAAAAATAATCTTCACGGTCTAACTCACCGATGAAATGAAAGTACTCATAAAAAGTTCTCTTTAGCTCTTCTCTAGCCTTTACTTGAAGCTCGAGAAGCACAGATTCTTCAATCGACTCAACCTCAAGCTCATTCTCCCTTGCATACTTTTCTAGTTGTGCATCTATAACGGGTAAAAGACTAATAGTAAGTTGCTGTCTCCACCGATCTTCTAATTCAGCCTTGGTATTCACATAAGACATTTGATCGTAGTCAATTTCAACCACTGAAGGAGAGAAAAGATCAAAAGAGTCAGAAAGCAATCGCTCATATCGGGACTCAGCCTCTTCAATTCGCTTCGAGAGTACCTTATAAACTTCGTCGAAAAACACAAGCTCTTTATTGATTAACTGATCATCAATACTCAAACGATATTTTTCAAAAGTCTCAATATCAGATGCCAAGAAATAGCGTTTTAAGGGATCCATTCCTTTAATAAAGCGACTAAAAGCTTCTGTAGAAAATTGATCATCTAAATCTTTCGGACTGTAATGTCCTTTTTCTAAAACATAAGTGATAAGGTCAATAAGGAGTTTATCCTTATTATCCGTTTCAAAACTGTGATTCTCAGTAAAACTGCAAGACGCAAAACCAAGGAGTAGGACGAGTAAGCCTAAACCAAATTTCTTCTTCATAGCCGCTATTTTGGTCGTAATAAATCTCTAATTTACGCAAATTGAGCCTGTTTGACCTTACGATTCTTGTTACATTTGGCTTAAAATTAACGCATTGTGAAGCGACCGCTCATTTTAGTTACTAATGATGATGGATATAACGCACCCGGAATCAACTGGCTTATAGAATTCGTAAAAGAATTAGCAGAAGTAGTTGTAGTTGCCCCTGATAGCCCTCAATCAGGTATGGGGCACGCGATTACTATAGACAGCACTCTAGAAGTACATCAAGTCGAATTAGATGCTGCTCACAAGGGTATTCGGGCGTATTCTACCAGTGGCACGCCTGCCGACTGCGTTAAACTGGCACTTCATGAAATTCTAGATCGCAAACCTGACCTAGTAGTTTCAGGAATAAATCACGGAGCGAATTCATCAATAAATGTAATCTACTCAGGAACAATGAGTGCAGCTATTGAAGCTGGAGTTGAAGGAATTCCTGCGATCGGATTTTCACTATTAGACTACTCCTGGAACGCTAATTTTGGTGGTTGCAAATCGGTAGTCCAAACCCTTGTCAAGGAAGCATTCGATAAAGGAATACCAAGTGGCACCGTACTTAATGTCAATATTCCTAAAACTGACGGTGCCGAAGTGAAGGGGATGCGTGTATGTCGACAGGCCAAGGCAAATTGGAAGGAACGTTTCGACAAAAGAGTTAGTCCGACTGGCAAAGAATATTATTGGCTGACCGGTGATTTCATGCTTTTAGACAAGGGAGAAGATACTGACATTGCCGCCCTTGAGGCGGGATATGTTTCTATCGTTCCGACTCAATTCGACCTTACCGCACATCATAGTATGGCGCACATAAATTCTTGGAAAATCCACTAGACTGAAATTAGATTGCAGAAGCTTATTGTATCTTGTAATCAAACCGCCCAATGAAGTACTACCTCATCGCAGGAGAAACCTCCGGAGATTTACATGCATCGAACCTAATTAAGGCGCTAAGGCGTATTGATGTTGATGCTGACTTTAGAGCTATGGGTGGTGACTTTATGAAAGAAGCGGGTGCAGTCCTTTCAAAGCATTACGCTTCAATTAGTTTCATGGGGTTTGTAGAGGTGCTTCAAAATTTAAATACGATACGAAGAACCTTTCATTTCATAAAGAAAGACATACAAACCTTTGACCCAACCGCCCTTATACTCATCGATTTTTCAGGATTTAACTTGAGAATAGCAAAATGGGCGAGCGAACAGGGCATAATGGTGCATTACTATATTGCTCCTCAAGTATGGGCATCACGATCGAGTAGAGTTGAAAAAATTCGCGCCTACGTAGATCACCTTTATGTCACCCTGCCCTTCGAGCCAGAATTCTATAGTAAACACCATTACAAGGCAACCTTTGTGGGGCATCCTCTCATAGATGCGATAGATGATAGCAATAAAGAAGAAACCCAGCGTTTTTTGCACAATCATAAATTGGGAGCGCGTCCTGTTATTGCCTTACTCCCCGGGAGTCGCAAACAAGAAATTAGTCGAATATTACCCGAGCTGATCAAAGCAGTTCAAAATTTCAATGGATTTGATATTGTAGTTGCTGGTGCTCCCTCTCAATCTGAATCTTTTTACCAGCCGTATTTAGGGGGATTAAAAATCGTATTTGGACAAACGCAACAACTACTTCGCATAGCGCATTTAGCTGT
>JAAZVG010000028.1 GCA_018623655.1 Flavobacteriaceae bacterium | reverse complement strand
TTGCTGAGTGCCAAGCCCATGTTTATCTAAAGAAGGTGAATGACATTTAGTACAAGAATGGGCCGCTGATTCAGAATAACCACAATAATGACATCTTAAAGTGTGATCTGATCGATGGTAAGTTAGACTTACATCACAATTCTTACATCCCGGGATATGACCACAATCGATACACTCTAAAAGACTTGAGAAACCTCTACGATTTTGAAAAAAGAGCACTTGCTTATTTTTGGCAAGTACCCTAGAAACCTCATCAATAACCGGCTGAGAAAGCCATGATTTCATCAATTTCTTCTTTCTAAGCAAGGCTTTATCTAGAATTTTAATATCGGGTAACTTTGACTGTCCAAATCGCTCACCTAGGTAAACATAATGGTATTTTGGTTGTTTATTATTACCAAAACCGGCATTGAACAAAGACTCTAGGCTTGGCGTAGCAGAACCCAAAATTATGGGACAATCTTCTTTATGTGCTAAATATACCGCTAGATCTCTCGCTTGATAACGCGGCGCTGGATCTTGTTGTTTATACGAGGCATCGTGTTCTTCATCAGCAATAATCAAACCCAGATTATTAAATGGCAGCAATAGCGAAGACCTCGCTCCTACTATGACCTTTGCTTCATCTGAATTTTCTCTGACCTTAGTCCAAAACTCTGCTTTTTCAACATTTGAAAGACTAGAACTATACGCAATTACTTGTTTTGAGAATCGCTTATTCAGTCGTTTCCAAAGTGAAGTAGTCAGCGCAATTTCAGGTAGAAGAAATAAGATTTGTTTTCCTTCTTTTAGCGCCTGGTCAATGAAACTCATGTAGAGCATGGTCTTTCCCGAACCCGTTAATCCATGCAATAGAACAGGCTTACCAGCCGCAAGACCCCTATTAATTTCTGATACAGCCTTTTGTTGTGGCTTTGATAATTCAAAAGCAATTTCTTGATCCTCTTTACCTGAAATCCGATCTAAAACTCTAGAATCTAATCGAAATACACCCTTTTTAATCAAGCTATTACGAGTCGTCGTGCTGATAGCGTATTTCTTGGCAAAAGGCAACCAGGTAATCTCATTAGCTCCTTTCGCTTCATTAAAAAATTGCATAACCAAATCCCGCTGGGCTGGTGCCTTATTTTGTTTTAAAATTTCCTCTGCCCTAACCGTATCTTCTAGAACCAACCAGGGAGTAAACTTTTGGTATCCTTTATTCTCTATCTGCTCAAAACGCTCGAGAACTTTAGATTCAATGAGATCATTCAGGCACTTACTCAATCCTTTAATTTCAGCGTGTTTGCGAATAAAAGAAAGTTTTTGGGGCTGCTCTTCGAGCAATTCACAGAGAAGGTATTGGTTATCAGTGAGTTTACGATTTCTAAAATTCTGATCGATTAAACTCAGTATTGATTCACTCTCGAACAGTAATGCTGAAGGCATTGCAGCGCGCATCACCTCTCCCACTCCACACATGTAATATGAGGCAATCCAATTCCATAATTCGATTTGAGTCTTGCTGACAATTGGATGTTCGTCTAAAACCTCTTCTATAGACTTAACAGCATACGTAGGAATTTCTTGACTAACATCAACTACAATCCCTGTGTAAAATTTATTTCTTCCGAAAGGAACAATGACTCTGCATCCGACAAGATCTTTTTCTGGCTCATGATTTAGGTAAGTAAACGAACGATTAAGAGCTAACGGAAGAATTACCTCAACATACTTTGTCATTCTTGAGGAGTATTCAATTCATTCTTTAATCGAGCTAAAACGGCGTTTAACTCGAAACCTAATAAAAGGATATTTGAATTTAGCCACAAAAAAACCATTAGTATTAACAATCCACCTAATGCGCCGTACAATTCATTGTAACTCGCAAATTTTTCGATGTACACTCCAAATAGATAGGAAGTAACTAGAAGTAACAAGGTGGTCATTAGTGGACCCCATGAAAAGAAGGAGATTCGGGTTGCTCTTGCGGTTCCAAAATAGTATAATAAACTAGTCCCAATGTAAGACATGAAGATTACAAAAAGTAAGGAGATTCGATTTTGACTGAAACGAGCCTTGTCTAAACCGAATTCGACAATGTAGAATTCAGAATAGATGTAGGCAATTGCGCCGACTATAATTCCGAGCGACAAAAGTAAACCTACAAATACAGCAAGAGCGTATTGTTTAAAAAAATTCTGATTGAGTTTGATGTGATAAGATTGATCGAATTGACTGAAAATAGCACTAACCCCGTTAGCTACTAGAAAAATGGAAAGTAAAAAGGTGGTTGACAATAGGCCGTCTGTAGGCTGATTCTTCAACTGCTCAAAGATTTGAGAGAAATACTCTGCTGTAGCTCCAGGCAAGAAAGACTCTAAAAAGAAAAGGAGTTTTTGATCGAAAGGCTCAGAGGTTGTTTCAACTAAAGGGATTAAATACGGAATAAGAGTCAATAAAAAAATAAGTAGTGGGAATAAGGCCATGAACAAGCTAAAGGCAATTGAACTAGCCCTAGAAGTCAACGCTCCCTTTATAATTCCCGAGATATATAAATTAATAAGATCAAATAATGAAAAACCCGGATATCCCGGTAAGTCCACGGTTCTTAGGGCTCGAACTAAGGTTTTTACCACAGGCCAATTCAAGAATTTTTCTACGGAAGCATCCATTTTCTGAACTCGACTTATTTTTGGAGTCACACGAATTTAAGAAAATGAAAGTGACCCTGCTAGTAATTGGTAAAACCGATGATAAACTACTCCGAGAGCTTATCGATAAATACCATAGTAAATTGAAGCATTACGCCAGATTCAATTACATCGAAATTATCGACCCCTCTCGAAGAAAATCAATGAGTGTTCAGGATCAAAAAAAGCAGGAAGCTTCAAAAATAGAATCGCTGATAGACAAACAATCAAGACTGATTTTGCTTGACGAAAACGGAAAAGCCTTTAGTTCAAGGTCCTTTGCAAGTTTCATTGAAAATGAAGGCTTACAGGGAAATAGTAATTTAACCTTCGTGATTGGTGGACCTTATGGATTTAGTGAAGAATTAAAGATTAAATCACATTTACAGATGTCCTTATCACAAATGACCTTCACTCACCAAATGGTGCGCTTAATATTCAGTGAGCAATTATACCGTGCGTTTTCTATCCTCAAAGGTGAGCCTTATCATCACGATTAATTTCGTTAATAAAGTACTCTAAATCGGATGGTGTTAGGAATTTGTTTTAAGGCCTCAATTACATCTGGATTATAGGCATTATCTACATCAGAAATTACATAACCCACCTCTGGATCAGTAGATAAGAATTGACCAACCAAGTTCAATTTATACTCAGCAAGAATCTTGTTGATAGCAGCCATAACCCCAGGTACATTCTTATGGATGTGCAAGAAACGATGACGATCTTGTTGTTGCGGTAGGCGAATATTCGGGAAATTAACTGCATCCTCTGTGTTTCCCGAGTTGATATACCCCATGATTTTTTTAGGCACGAATCCTGCTATATCTCTCTGTGCTTCAATAGTACTTCCGCCAATATGAGGAGTTAATATTACATTTTCTAAACCTAATAATGGGCTTTCATAACTTCCGTTTTGCTTGGGCTCAACAGGGAAGACATCGACTGCCGCTCCAGCGAGTTTTCCAGATTTTAAATGTTTTGCTAAGTCTTCAATACTTACAACGTATCCGCGAGACAAATTGATTAAATAGGCCCCATCTTTGCATAAACTCAATTCACGATCTCCAATAAGATTCTTATTCTGTGGATTATCATCTACGTGCAATGAAATCACATCACTAATACGCAACAAGTCGTCAAGACTAACAACCCTTTCCGCATTACCTAATCCAAGGGTGTCTTGTAAATCATAAAAATAAACCTTCATTCCTATAGCTTCAGCAAGAACAGAAAGTTGCTTTCCAATATTTCCGTAACCAACAATACCTAAGGTTTTACCTCGTACTTCTCTAGAGCCTACAGCGGTTTTATTCCAAACTCCCGAATGCATTTCAGAGGAGCGCTGAAAAGTAGAACGCATCAACATCACAATTTGACCCAATGCTAATTCAACCACTGATCTCGTATTACTGTAGGGAGCATTAAAAACAACAACTCCTGACAATTTACAGGCATCAAGATCAATTTGTGTAGTACCAATACAGAAAGCACCAATGACCAAAAGTTTATCAGCGGCCTTTAAAACAGCCTTAGTTACCTTGGTTTTAGATCGAATTCCGAGAACATGCACTCCCTTTATTCGTTCAATAAGTTCAGATTCACTTAAAGCTGTAGAAACAAGTTCAACACTGTAACCATCGTTTTCTAAACGCTCGAGTGCATCAGGATGAATATTCTCCAAAAGGAGAATTTTAATTCGATTTTTAGGGTATGAAAAATTTCTTGGCAAATCGTTGATATATAAAAATTCGTCTAGTGTTTCGGTCACGAAATCCGCATTGGCTACCGCCTTTTCACGCTTAACGTTTTCGGTATAAGCAAAGAACTTTTTGGCGATTCCAGCTTCTCTCATCACATAATCAGAATAACCATCACCAATAACCTGAATATCTCCTGAAAGATTCAGCCCTTGTAAGCATTCTATCTTTCCATTGTGCTTTGACAAAGGATTCTCCTTATCGAAACCAACAATGCGACCTTCAGAGTCAAATGTAAAGGTATTTGCGTAAACACGATCTGAGGGAACGTGAAACTGCGCAACAATAGGAATTATAAACTCCTTAAAACCCGCAGAGATTACATAAATATCATCTCGGTGAGTTTCAAAGAATTTTCGATTCGATGCAAAAGAATGTGAAATTTTTTCTTTCAATTCTTCTATAAGCAATTCAAGATGATCGCGGTGTGCTCCGAGAAGTTTTATTCTTTGCTCTAAGGATTCTGTAAAGGATATATCTCCATCGATTCCCAGATTGGTTATTTGTTTTATTTGTTCAATAACATCTTCCTTCTTCGGATTTTCCTCTAAAGAAATCTCCGCAAGAATATCTAAAGCTTCAACCCTAGTTATAGTGCTATCGAAATCGAAAATATAAGAGGTAGGCACGTGTTCTTTATTGATGATTTGAAGCAAATTTAGCTAAACTTTCATTGGTTGAGTCTATTTTTGTAAGTAGTTATGACCGATTTACCAACACTTGTCTTTGCAACCCAGAATGAAAAGAAACTTGAAGAGCTACGGATATTAATCGCAAAAAAAGCACATTTAATTTCTTTAAATGAACTCGATTTTAACGATGAAATTCCTGAAACCACAAATACCTTGGAAGGCAACGCTTATCAAAAAGCATTAACGATTTACAACCGTTTCGGTAAACCCTGTTTTTCTGATGATAGCGGTTTATTTGTAAAAGCGCTAGGTGGAGCCCCAGGAGTAGATAGTGCTTGTTATTCTGGAGGTAGGGATAGTCATAAAAATATGGCGCTACTATTAGATAATCTCGCTCAGCACCAAGACAGAAGTGCTTATTTCAAAACAGTGTTTTGCCTAATTACACATGATGACACCTACTATTTTGAAGGTATTGTAGACGGAATCATAACAACTGAACTTCGAGGAACAAACGGGTTTGGATATGATCCTATCTTCATACCCAAAGGTTTTGATCAAACCTTTGGGGAATTAGATAAAACGATAAAAAAATCGATCAGTCATCGGGCCAAAGCTTCGGAGCAATTAATCGAATTCCTGAACAGTAGCGATTTATAAAAGCATACACTTATTTAAACTACCTTTGCGGCTTAATAAGATTTATGCAATCCTTTTCAAAACTCGGCTTAGATGAAGATATATTAAAAGCCGTTCAGAAGATGGGCTTTGAAACTCCATCTGAAATTCAATCAAAAGCCATTCCGCAACTACTCGATAAAAAAACTGATCTAGTTGCATTAGCCCAAACAGGAACCGGTAAAACTGCTGCTTTTGGGTTTCCACTTCTTCAAAAAATCGATATCAAAAGAAAGGTTGTACAGGGCTTAATTGTGGCTCCCACTAGAGAACTGTGTTTACAAATTACATCTGAAATCGGTAAGTATGCCCAATTTAAAAAAGGAACGAAAATTGTTGCTGTTTACGGCGGAGCGAGCGTTAGAGAACAAGCAGAATCTATTAAATCCGGAGTTCAAATTGTAGTAGCTACACCGGGCAGACTTTTAGATTTGATCCAACGCAAAATGCTGCGAATTGACCAGATCGAGTACTGCATATTAGATGAAGCAGACGAAATGTTAAACATGGGGTTCTATCAAGACATCAAATCGATTCTTAGCTACACCCCAGAAGACAAGCTGACTTGGTTATTCTCGGCTACCATGCCAAAAGAGGTTGCAGAAATTGCGAAAGAATTCATGCATCATCCAACAGAAATCACGGTAGGAAGCAAAAATGTAGGTGCGACAACCGTAAGTCACTTCGTCTATACAGTAAGCGCTCGAAACAAGTATGCCGCATTAAAAAGAATCGTTGATAGTGATCCACAATTGTTCGCTGTAATATTCTGTCGAACCAAGAGAGAAACCCAAAAAATTGCTGAAAAACTGATAGAAGACGGATACAATGCAAGTGCCTTACATGGTGACCTCAGTCAAAATCAAAGAGATCTTGTAATGGCAGGGTTTAGAAAACGCCAAGTTCAAATTCTAGTAGCAACAGACGTTGCTGCTCGTGGTATTGACGTAGATGATATCACTCATGTAATACACTACCAACTACCCGATGAACCCGAAACCTACAATCATCGAAGTGGGAGGACCGGTAGAGCAGGTAAAACAGGACATTCATTATGCCTTTGCACGAATAGCGATCGAAGAAAGATTGAACAGTTTGAAAAAAAGCTAAAAAAGAAATTCGAGTTCCTCGAAGTTCCTTCAGTTGCTGGAATTATAAAAAACCAACTCAAAAGTCTAGCCGATAAATTAAGGGATACTGAAGTGGATGAAAGTATCGAAAGCTATATGCCACTTTTGGAAGAAACTTTGGTGTCTATCGATCGAGAAACATTACTTAGAAAAGTATTTGGTGAAGCCTACAACCGATTGGCTCAATATTATTTAAAAGAAACTTTTAATTCTGAAGGAAATACTGAGCCAGGCTCGAGAGCTAAACATGGAGAAGTTCGATTTTTTATCAATCTTGGAGAGCGGGATGGGTTCAATTGGAAGTCGATGAAAGATTATTTGAAAAAGGCTCTTGAACTTCAACGAGAGGATATATTTAAAGTGGATACGATGAATAATTTTTCCTTCTTTAACGTGGATGCTGCTCTCACTGATTTCGTATTAGAAACCTTCAAGGATACTGAATACAATGGCTATCGCGTAAGTGTAGAAGTAACAAAACAGAACAGTGGGTCAAAAAATCAGCGGAAGTCAAAGAAATCGAATTTCAAGACTAAACCTTCAAGAAATTTTACCAAGAAATCAAAGAAAAGCACTGGAAAGAGAAAGCGAAAAGGGTTTTATTAAATTCAAGTTAATTACGCCCAATCAATCGTGAATTTGTAATTTAATTCCTTGATTCGCATACTGTGAAAAAAAACGTAATTCTTTTACTTTTTTTATTCTTTCAGTGGGGAGTATTTTTTGGACAAGAAAACCAGACGAAAGAAGTTGAATTGAAAGCCAAAGTGGTAAGTAGTTCAAATAACTTACCTCTTGAGGGTGTACATGTCATCAATTTGAATAAAGTGATTGGTGGTATTACAGACTTAGCTGGTGAATTTAGAATTAACGCAAGTGTCGGAGATACTTTATATATCACGTTCCTTGGATTTAAACCAGAACGAATTCGTGTATCCAATGACCTTATCAATCTAGAAAATAGTTCGATCACCTTAACTGAACTTGCTTTAGCTCTAGAAGAGGTTGTCGTTAGACCGTACCAACTCACCGGTTATCTAGAGATTGATGTTCGTAATCTGCCAATTTCAAGTGCTTTTCAATACAGTATTTCAGGCTTAAATTTTAGCTATGAAGGAAGATCAAAAAGTGCAGCAAAGCAGCTTTCTTCGGTCTTGAACGGACCCGTGAATTTCATTAAAAGTATATTCACCAAAAACCGAATGCAGTTTGACAAACTTCCGAATATGAAGCAAGATGACCGTATACGCGAATTATTAGCGACCAAATTTGACCGTGAAACTCTAAGTGTTTTACTTCAAATTGACCGACAAGAAATCGTTCGAATTCTAAACAACTGCAGTTACTCACAAAGCTTTATTCAAGACGCTAACGATCTTCAAATACTAGACGCCATCAGCCAGTGTTATGAAGAGTATAAAATTCTTAACCGCTAATTATGAAATACGCTGTTCTTTTTCTAATATTCATATCCAGTCTAAGTCTCATAAGTTGTCAAATGACAGACCAACAACCTTCATCTATTTCTGATGACACCTTTAACTGGAAGTCTGCCAACATCTATTTTTTACTTACTGATCGATTTAACAGTGTGGCATCGGACACAATGAGAGTTGGAGCTGATAAAGCGACTGCTGTACTTCGAGGATTTGAAGGAGGAAACATTAAAGGAGTTACTGAAAAAATCAAAGAAGGATATTTTCAAAAGTTAGGAGTCGATGCTATTTGGACTACTCCAGTAGTTCGGCAAATAGATGATGCGACTGACGAAGGAACGGGCGTAACCTATGGATATCACGGATACTGGACTAAAGACTGGACGAGTATTGAACCTTCATTTGGAACCTATGAAGAATTCAAGGAATTCGTTGACACTGCCCATTCTTCAGGTATCAAGGTCGTGATGGATGCTGTTTTAAATCACACCGGACCTGTAACCGAGCTAGATCCGGCATTTCCCGAAGATTGGGTAAGAGAAATACCTCCATGTGATTATGAAGACTATGTAGGTACTGTAGAATGTACTTTAGTAGCCAATTTGCCCGATATAAGGACAGAATCTACAGAAGAGGTTGAACTTCCTCAATCTCTTCTTGACTTTTGGAGATCAGAGGGCCGTCTAGATGTAGAGATCACCGAGCTCGACACATTTTTCAATAAAACGGGACTCAAGAGAACACCAAGAAATTATGTGATCAAATGGCTAACCGACTATGTACGCGAGTTGGGTGTCGACGGTTTTAGAGTCGATACCACGAAACACGTTGATGAAGACTCTTGGGCAATTTTAAAGCAAGAGGCTGAGAAGGCATTCGAAGAGTATCATCGAAAGAACAATAGCACGCCTTCTGCTCCATTTTACATGGTCGGAGAAGTCTATTTTTACGGAATTACTGGTGGGCCTGTATATCATTTTGGGGACAAAGACGTTAATTATTTTGATTACGGTTTTGACGCTCTCATCAATTTTGACTTTAAAACGGATGCCACCAATGATTACGAATTCGTTTTTCACAAATATGATTCATTGCTTAATGAGACTTACAAGAATATTAGCGTGCTTAGCTACCTAAGCTCTCACGATGATTCTCAACCCTTTGATATCAATCGAGAAAAGCCCCTTAAGTCGGCTAATATGCTGTTATTAGCACCTGGCGGCATCCAGATGTACTATGGAGATGAAACTGCTCGTCCCTTAAAGAAAGAAGGGGCTGTAGGAGATGCAAATCTTAGATCTTTCATGAACTGGTCGTCCATTGAGGATTCTGAAACCAAGAAAATTTTAACGCATTGGCAAAAATTAGGACAGTTTAGAAAATCTCATCCAGCTATTGGCTTGGGAGCACATGAAATGCTGAAATCAGAGCCCTATTTCTTTGGTAGAACCTATGAGGATGATGTGGTAATTGTGGGGCTTGACTTAATTCAAGATCAGGAAATCACCATTCAACTGCCCACGCAGTGGTCTACTATAGAAAAGTGGTATGATTCCTATTCAAATCAACCGATCATCGCGCAAAATGGAACATTACGCATAAATACAGATCAATCAACGGTGCTTTTATCCCCTGAGTTTCCTTAATTGATTCTCTCGAATGTCTTAATTTCGCATTTTAGCTTATCATCATGAATCTCACTGAACTTTCAGCCATCTCACCAATAGACGGTAGATACCGATCAAAAACTTCTGCCCTTGCTTCTTATTTCTCAGAATGCGCACTTATAAAATATCGTATTCGAATAGAGATTGAATACTTCATAGCATTATGTGAAACTGGAATCAAACCCTTAAGCCCCTTAGATCAGAAGACCAAAGATGGTCTTAAATCAATTTATCTCAATTTCAATGAAAATGATGCAAAAGCGATTAAAGATATCGAAGGTGTCACCAATCATGATGTTAAGGCAGTAGAGTATTTCATTAAGGAACAATTGGATCAATTAGGCTTAAGTGATAAAAAAGAATTCATCCACTTCGGACTAACTTCTCAAGACATTAACAATACGGCTATTCCGCTATCCCTAAAAGAAGCACATCTTGAAGTAATTATTCCAACTTTGAATCAATTAGCTACCGAAATTGAAAAGTTGGCTGAAAGCTTAAATGATATCCCGATGCTCGCAAGAACACATGGTCAACCTGCCTCACCCACTAGATTAGGAAAAGAATTTAAAGTATTCGCTATAAGACTTCAAGAACAAATTTCTCAATTTCATACTCAAAAATTTTCTGCAAAATTTGGTGGAGCTACGGGTAATTACAACGCCCATAAAGTGGCTTACCCATCTTACAATTGGCCTGAATTTGGTAAAGCCTTTGTAACTGAAACTTTAGGATTACACTTTAGCTATCCGACTACTCAAATCGAACATTATGATCATTTAGCTGGACTTTTTGATTTATATAAACGAATCAACACCATTCTCATCGATTTATCCCGAGACATATGGAGTTATATTTCGATGGATTACTTCAAGCAACGAATCAAGGAGGGTGAAGTAGGATCGTCAGCGATGCCACACAAGGTAAACCCTATTGACTTCGAAAATGCTGAAGGAAATTTAGGTATTGCTAACGCTATTTATGAGCATTTATCTGCCAAGCTTCCTATTTCGAGATTACAAAGAGATCTTACCGACAGTACGGTATTAAGAAATGTTGGAGTGCCTATCGGACATTCAATCTTAGCCATGCAATCCCTTCTTAAAGGTTTTGGTAAGCTGCTCGTCAATAAAGAGAAAGTGGTCAATGAATTATCAGATAATTGGGCAGTAGTTGCCGAAGCAATCCAAACCATTCTGCGTCGAGAACAATATCCAAATCCTTATGAAAGTCTAAAGGCGCTCACTAGGACCCATTCAGTGATGAACGAGGAAGCAATACATGACTTTATCGAAACCTTAAATGTTAGTGATGCAGTGAAGTCAGAGCTTAAAGCAATACGACCAGAAAATTACCTTGGATTCTAAACCCAATTATAGCTGCTCTTCTCCGAGGATATCCTTTAGAACACTATCACTTAAGAACTGAAAATCAGATTCTTCAAGTGAATCTGCTAGTTGAATAAAAGCAGCAGGGTTCATTTGTTCTCCTAAAATTCTAGCTAAAACAAAGCCCTCATCCTCTGCAAAACCAAAGAAAACGGCCTCGTCAATTTGATCTACGGCTCCACGAATAAGTATACTGGCTTGCGCCTCGCCTTTCATTCGTGCTGAAACTAACGCTTCAAAACCGTCACTTTTTAGGAAATTATTAATCAATGACTGTTGACTGGCAATAAACGCTTTTTCCGTTGCATTTCTATACATCAAAACACTCACCTTTCTTAGAGAAGAAAAGGTTGCCATTTGCTCGGGAGTCAAATCTTCTAGGCTAGCACCTAATAAACTAGCAGGAATTTCAATGAGTGTAAAATCGGCATTTTCCTGTGATTCAAGAAAATAACGCTGTAAGGTCATCGATGATTGGCATGACATGACCATAGTTACAACTGCTAGAAAAAGTAAAGTAAATCGTTTCATGGATAGCGATTATTGGCGTTGTGCTGAGTTGATTTGACCTAACTCCTCTGGTAAATTCATTTTGTTAGCTAGAGCACCGATCTTTTCCATATCGAGATCTCCTGTTAAAGAGAGTAGGATTGTTTCAAAGTTGCGACCATTAATATTTACCTCTTTAATTTCGGTCACCAACATGAGTAATTCGCTAATTTTTCCCTCACTAGCTCCTTCAGCAATATAGAAGTATACCGATGAACCTTTGTCTTTCACTACGAGTAGCTCTGAAAGTTTCTTTGAACTAACGTAGTCAAGTGTCTCACTTTTAAGATCGTCAGCAACAGCACTATTTGAGGTAGTTAAAACGCGTAATCCCTTAACATTTTTCGCGATATCGATAAAGTCTTGAGCCTCTTTGTCATCAACTACTAGCTGCATATTCGCAAATAATTTGAACATATTCTCTGAGATCACCACAGAGGTTACCTCATCCTTGCTCGCATACTTATCGAAGATCGATTGAGAGTGCATAGCAAATGAGGTCAGCATGAATGCTATGAGAAATAGGATGTGTTTGAGGTTTTTCATAGTCTTTATTTATTTGTTTATGAGTGAGCTAACGCTCTTTTCGTAATAACCGAGATAAGAAACCGTAGTTGTTCCTTTGTTCATTTGTGTAGCAATTAAATCAAAAGCTTCTTTGGTTTGCTGATAAGCTAATTGCATTTTTTTCTGTTGGTGATTTTCTTGTAGACGATATACTCCGAAACTTGTTACACAAATAATTGCAACTGCGGCGGCAATTCGTCTCCAATCGAAACTCGAAGAGGGTACTGAAGAATGATTTAATTGCTCCTCACAAGTAGTCTCAGAGTAAGCAAAAAGCATTTTCGCCCAATTTAATGAAGTATCCACCTTTCCGCTTCTAAAGTAGGTTCTGAGCTGCTGTTCCTCTGAAAGGGTTGTTTCTGCCGCGAGATAACGGTCTATTAATTCTTTTATTTCTTTAGATTCCATAGGCATCTATTTGTTCTAAACTTTCTTTTATTTTCTTTCTTGCTCTTGACAGATTCACTCGAATGGCTATTGGCTCCATTTGAACCACCTCAGCGATTTCCTCAAAGGTCGCACCTTCAACATCTCTGAGCTGCCAAATAAGTTTCTGCTTATCAGGAAGATTATTTACAATTTTCTCCACGAAAAAAAGTCGATCTTTTGCTTCAAAGGCTGCTGATTGATCATGACTCTTATCATGAATAGAATACTCTATACTCAGATTCGAAGCCTGTTTAGACTTCAAACGATCATAACAATAATTTTTTACCATGGTCATGGCATAAGCCTCTATGCTCTTGACATGAGAGAGCTCTGAAGCTCGTTGCCAAACCTTAACTAAAACCTCTTGAGTAGCGTCTTGAGCCTCTTCATGTGAAATGAGCAACCGCTTCGCAATGCGATATAATTTTTGCTCAATCTGATGAACAGTTTCGATGTAAACAGCCTCTTTCACAAATGATTCTTAAGGTTCTCCAATTTAAGACGAAATCATCCTAAATTTGTTACAAAGCACGATTTATGAAATTGACACGAATAACATACCCTTTATTAGTTGGAGTAATCATCTTATTATATTCCTGTTCCTCAGATCCTGTCAATTCCGAAATAGAACAAGTAAGTCTCAAAGACATCGAAATTCAAAATTTTATGTGGAGATCGATGA
>JAAZVG010000001.1 GCA_018623655.1 Flavobacteriaceae bacterium | reverse complement strand
TGCGCACAAGAACCAACCGTAGCCCAAGTATCAACCATTGTACCGCTATCAACGTAGGCTCCAATATTGACGTAACTTGGCATTAGAATCGCCCCAGATGCGACATATGCACCGTGGCGAACTACGGCATTAGGTACAATTCGGATACCCTTTTCTTTGTACCCTCTTTTAAGAGGCATTTTATCGTGATATTCGAAAATACCCGCTTCAAGTACCTCCATTTGCTGAATTGGGAAGTATAGAACCACAGCCTTTTTTACCCACTCATTAATCACCCACTTATCACCCTCTGGCGCAGCACAGCGTAACTCTCCATTATCAATCGCAGTGATCACCGTTCTTATCGCTTCTTGAGTAGAATGCTCTTTCAATAACTCGCGATTCTCCCAGGCTGATTCAATGATCGGTCTTAGTGTCTCCATGATTCTACTAATTTTGTTGCAAAGATAAGATAGCTTGTAGGGATAAGACTTTTCAATTTGAACTATTTTTGTTGCAAATTTCACCATTGGAGCGAATTTTAGGACTTGATATTGGTTCTGTACGAACAGGAATTGCCACTGCGTATATGGGTTTAGGTGTTGCCTCTTCCCTTGAAACCGTTGAATCTAAGCAGTTAATCGAACGGCTGATTCAGTTAAACAAGGAGGAGAAGATATCGCTCATAGTTGTCGGTAAGGCTACTCAAATGGATGGAACACGTTCAGAATCGATGCGTTTTATCGAAGACATGGCGAATAAACTTGAAAAGTCTGGGTTTAAGATTGTTTGGCAAGATGAGCGATTCACATCGAAACTTGCTTCTAAGAGTATCGCCCAATCTGGAATGTCAAAAAAGAAAAGACAAGATAAAACACTAATAGACCGTGTCAGTGCAACGATACTTTTACAATCTTATTTAGAAAGAATATTATGATTTATCCCATTGTAGCCTACGGTGATCCTGTTTTAAAGCGGAAAGCGAAAGAAATCGCTACTGATTATGAAGGTTTGGAGACTTTAATATCAGATATGTGGGAAACCATGTATAACGCTGAAGGGGTTGGTTTAGCTGCGCCTCAGATCGGAAAATCGATAAGGCTATTTGTTATTGATGGTTCACCTTTTTCAAAGGACGAGGATGCAACAGATAAGGAGCGTGAAGTATTAAAAACCTTTAAAAAGGTATTTATTAATGCGACCATTATTGAAGAAACAGGGGAATCTTGGAGTTTCACAGAGGGGTGCCTCAGTATTCCAGATATTCGTGAGGACGTAGTTCGAAAGGATGAACTAACCATAAGATATCAAGATGAGTCAATGGAGTGGCATACAGAGCATTATTTTGGATTACCCGCTCGTATCATTCAACATGAATATGATCATATCGAAGGAATTTTATTTACTGATAAGCTTTCGTCTCTTAAGAAAAGATTAGTCAAAGGGAAGTTAGAAAAGATATCGCGAGGACAAGTCCAAGCAGATTATCGCATGAAATATTATCAATCTAAAAAAAGATAAGTAATGGCATTTGAGAAAATAATTGCAATCGGAGGTAAACCTGGTCTATATGAATTAATTGCTCAAACCAAAGGAGGATTTGTAGGCCAATCGTTAAAAGACAAGAAACGCCTAACCGTTTCAATCCGATCAAAAGTGAGTGTTCTATCAGAGATCGCTATATATGCACTGGATAGAGAAGTCCCTTTATCGGAGGTTTTTGAGGCCATTTACAAAAAAGAAGCGGGTGCGCAAACTTCGGTAAGTCCAAAAGCCGATAAGCTTGCATTAGAAGAGTATTTTTTTGAGATACTACCGAATTATGATGAAGATCGTGTTTACGCCAGTGATATGAAGAAAATCCTTTCTTGGTATAATCTTTTGCTCAAATCAGAAAAATTAAAAGAGGCGCTCGAGGCAGACAAAACGAAAGATTAAATAAAAAGGGGGGCTAGCCCCCCTTTTTTATATTGTGAAAATAAAGTTCTATTAAAAATCAAAAAAGAGTGCGTTTGCTACAAATCGCTTCGCTCCAAACCAAAAACCTCTAAACACAGGATTATCAGTGAAGTATACTACATTACCTCTCCCGTGATTTTCTGCTCCAATAAATAGACTATTTGATAGAGGCTCTAGCGTATTAGACCCTGCAAATCCTGCAATTGGAGCGGTGTCACCTGCGAAACTTACAAGATTTCCAGAAGGTAGAAGTTCGTAGGCTTCTGAATTTAATTTCAAACCGTAGTAGTTTGAGTCATATCCATATGCCAATGGGTGGGTAGAATCTACTTTCGTTTTAAAGACAGCTCCTGTGATGTAATTTTTAATTCCTTCCCTTTCTTGTAATTCGTAAGGTAGTAACGGATCAGTGCTGGGCTGTTCGGTATCCTTTAATTTAATATTGAAATTGCCTTGACGACTTAAGGCGCTAAGTGCTCCTGACTGAGCGATGAGTTTTCCCCCATCGCTAACCCATTTTTCAATACTGTTTAAGGTGTTATCGTTAAAGCCGCGATAATTACCATCTGGCATAATTAAAACATCATAGTTATCTAGATCATAGTACCCCAGGTATTCGGTATCTAAAACACTAACTGGATAGTCTAAATCATTTTCTAAGAAGTGCCACCATTCTCCAAAGTTGTACGAAGAAATGCCATTGCCTTTTAAAAGGGCTATTTTTATAGCCTTTGTTTTAGTTACCGAAGGCGATCCAAAGTCTTTGCCTTGATCTACAAAACCAGTAGAAACCGCTTTGAAACTTACCTCGAATTCTTGACTGATTCGCTCCAAGGTATTTTCGAGATTTGGATTCTCTGCGGCCAAAAGAATGCTAGAGCCTGCTTGAAAGGAGTTTTTGGCAATTTTAAAGTCACTATAACTTGTTCTTACGGTCATTCCACGATCCAAAAGAGCTGCTAGGGCCTTCAGACTAGAAAATCCATTATAGTTCATTACGTATGCAAAAGCTCCTTTTTCTATCGCCGCAATACTAGAAACTGAGTATCCATTATTGTAGGGTACCTTCTTTGTCGAGAGTAGGGCATTCACATCATAGGTAAATGGCAAAGACCAAGCGGTGATGTCATAGGTGATACTGTCGCTTAATTTTGTTCTAGGCTCCAATAAAACTTGAATTAGTTTGTTTTTGGTTTGACCTGCAGGGATGATTAAACTATTCTCATCTGCCTTAATGCGCTTTTGAGTTTGAGATCGGTAATCATACCCACTAACCAAGCTTCCCTTTCCTTGGCCGTAATTGATTTGGTGTTTATCAAGCAATTGAGTAAGCGCCTTAAGGTTGTCTGTATTTCCGCTCAGGATATAAGTTTTTGGATCGTCTAAACCTTCTTGTACGAAGTTGGCCATTTCTCTCTGAAGACGTTCTCCATTTTTTGAAGCCATTTCTACGGTAGAAATCCCAGTAGTAAAGTGATGTTCTATGCGGTCTTTTAGAGTGAGAAGATTACCTTCACTATTTCTAATCGCAAGCCCAGCTCTTCCGCTCCCTCCTTGTTCGTAAGTCATTCCTATGGCTCCGTGAAAGGTAGGGTAGGTGTCTCCGTAACTTGGATACAACAAATCGAAACGCTCTTTGGTAAAATATAACCAGCCATTAGCGTCGAAATATTTGGCGTGATTTCGACCAATTTCATCTTGAAATTGTTTCTGAAAATCAGTGATTACCTCGTGTAATGGTTCTGCTGCTGGTGCGAAATAATAAGGCTGATTTACTCCTTGTTCGTGAAAATCCACATGAATCTGTGGTTGCCACTTCTGATATAGCGGTAGTCTAGCCTTACTTTCTACTTGAGTCATCCATACCCAGTCGCGATTCAAATCAAATACATAATGATTCGTTCTACCGGAATGCCAAGGTTCAAAGTGTTCAGCACTATTTGGGTCAGGCTGAATTCTTTTATTTTTAGTTTGGTTGTACCAGTTAACATATCGATCTCTTCCATCTGGATTAATACATGGATCGATAATCACCAAAGTGTTATCTAAAAAATGACTTTTTTCGGTTAGTAATTCAAAAGCTGTTTTCATCGAAGCTTCAGTACTCACACTTTCATTCCCATGAACATTATAGCTAAGCCAAACAATAGAATAATCTTCTGTAGATTCGCCGACTAAGGTTTTTAGGTGATTCACTCGTATCTGCTCACGATTTGAAATACTATTCTTACTTCCTAGAAAGACGAGGTAGAGCGGTCTTCCCTCATTGGTTTCACCATATTTTTCAAGCACGACTCGATCTGGGTCTGCTGCAGCGAGTTGCTGGTAGTATTCTACCACCTTGTGATGTCTAGTGAATGAATCTCCCAACTCGTATCCCAAGAATTCTGCTGGTGATTGTATCTGTCCGAAGGAGAAGGTTACAACTCCTAAAAGAGCGAAGAGGTTTTTAAACATTTTTAAATCAATTTAGAGAGCGAAAAGCTACGAAAATTAGTCCGTATCTTTACTTTTCACAGTTAGGATCTTTATGACTAAGACTGCATTTGACTTTACAGATATTCCCTTTCATAATTCTTTAGTGAAAGACTATTTAACAGGAGAACTTTCGTCAGAATTCTATGGAGAGCGTGCAAATCTTGAAGGCTTTCGCAAACAAATCGAAAATTTTCAGTTTCCGATGTCGCATCGTGAGGTTTTAGTGAAAAGTCTGAAACGACAATATCAAGATTTTTCCAGTGATTTAGTTTTAAATCAAATAGCATCCTTAACCCAAGAGAATACCTACACGATTACTACCGGTCATCAACTAAATTTAGCAACCGGACCGCTATATTTTCTTTATAAAATTGCACATACGATTTCCTTAAGTGAATATTTGAATTCCCAATTTCCAAAGTGTCACTTTATTCCTGTTTATTGGATGGCCACCGAAGATCACGACTTTATCGAGATCAATCATTTCTACAGTAAAGGCAAGAAATTTGTATGGGAAAGTGAACAAGGAGGTGCAGTTGGACGTTTTTCTACAGAAGGGATTGACAAGGTATTAAATGCCTTAAAACGACAACACGATGTAGCATCATTTAGTGATGAGTTGAAAGAATTGTTGAAAGATGCTTACAAAGAAAAATCCTTAGCAGAAGCCACTAGAAAATTAGCACATCGTCTTTTTGGTGATAAGGGATTAATAGTTATTGATGCAGACTGTAGAGAGCTCAAAGGTTTAGCCGCCGATTTATGGATGAAAGAATTAGAAGGAGATTTTTCGGCTAATCTCGTAGCAAGTCAAAATTCTAAACTTGAAGCAAATGGGTACTCAATTCAGGTCAATCCTCGAGAAATCAATTTGTTTTATTTAGAGAAAAATAAACGCACCAGAATCGTTAAAGACGGATCTGATCAGTATGCTTTAGCTGACCGTAGCATCTGCTGGAGCAAGAGTGAACTCTTTGCTGAGGTTGAGTCTCATCCTGAAAATATATCGCCCAACGTATTGTTGCGTCCGCTTTATCAAGAGAAAATACTCCCAAACCTGGCCTATATTGGTGGGGGCGCGGAGCTCTCGTATTGGCTTCAGTTAAAGCCTATTTTTGAGACAGTCAACCTTCGATTTCCTATACTTATAGCGAGAAATTCATTCTTATTGGTCGATCATAAAACAGCGAAGAAGTGCGAGGCATTAAATCTTAATTGGATTCATTTTTTCAAGTCAAAAGATGCACTGATCAATTTTGAGATTCGTAGAGTATCAAATATTGATTTGGATTTTACATCTGCTCATTCTAACCTTGATGAACAGTTCAATCGACTTCGCAAAATTGCCACAGATACTGATAAGAGTTTTGAAGGAGCTGTTAATGCGCAAGAAAAGAAGCAGAAAAAGGGATTGTATAAACTTGAAAAACGTTTGCTTAAAGCTCAAAAACGAGTTTTGTCTGACCATGTCTCGAGGGTATCTCTCTTGTATGACCTAGTTAGGCCACTAGGTACTCATCAAGAGCGTATCGAAAACTTCTCTTCTTTCTATAATCAATTGGGTCAATCCCTAATAGAGAAACTAATTGAAGAATCAAATACGATTCAAGGCAAGTTTGTTGTTATCGAATGGGACTTCTAAGGTGTGACCCAGCTAAGGTCGCTGATTTCACCTTTACTATCTAATAAACCTTTGACTCTCCTATGACCTTCTGAGTGTAATTGAACGAGATCGAATCGTTCTGTTTTAAAGTCCAAAATTTGAAAATAACCACCTTCATCTTCGTGAATGGTCGTAAATGAATTCGAAATAGTTCCTGGCGCCATTTTAGTTCGGTAATCTTTTTTTTGTTGTGCACTCAGTTTTTCAAAATTATGCCCTGAATCTTCGATTTTTGAGAGACATCCTTCTAGTCGTATTTGTATCATTTTTTTTGGATCATAAAACAGTGCTGAAGCTTCCTTATACGATTCAATAGCGGCTACTTTTTCAGTTCGTGAGTCTGTGTATATGCGAAAATTAAAGTGTTCAAATACTTCTCGTAAAACGACCATCCTACTTTGTGGATATATGACTTCATTGATTAATCCTAAAGTATTCAAGCTAAAATACTTAAAGTTCGATTTACGGCGTTTAGGTGCCTCTTTTAATGACTTGGAGCAGTATAACGCAAATTCTTCTGCAGATGTGAAGGGTGTTAATTTCATTGGTTAAAAATACTTCAAATCGCCTTGCGGCCGTTTTTCATTTGACTATTTTTGCCCATGCATCAAAAAGTACTCATTCTCGATTTTGGCTCTCAGTACACACAACTTATCGCAAGACGAGTTCGCGAGCTCAACATTTTCTCTGAAATTATACCATTTAATAAGGCTCCTGAGGATTTAAGCTCATACAAGGCTGTAATCCTTTCTGGATCACCGCATTCAGTGCGTTCAGAGGACGCACCTAAACCAGATTTGTCAGGGATCAAAGGGAAAATTCCTCTTTTAGGTGTTTGTTTTGGAGCACAATTTATGGCTGCCCACTACGGAGGTAGAGTCGAGGCTTCAAATATTCGGGAGTATGGTAGAGCAAATTTAAAAACCATTCACTCAGCGGATGCGTTTCTTGAGGGAATTGAAATTAATTCTCAAGTTTGGATGTCTCATTCTGACACAATTACCGAACTTCCTAAAGGAGCAGTTTGTTTAGCAAGTACTGCTGATGTTAAAAATGCAGCCTATCGTTTTATCGATGAGGATACCTACGCGATACAGTTTCACCCTGAAGTCTATCACTCTACCCAGGGAACGCAGTTAATTAAAAATTTCCTTATTCATATTGCTGGTTTTACAGGTGATTGGACACCAGATGCATTTGTTGAAGAGACGGTTGATGAATTAAAGGAAACCCTAGGTGATGATAAAGTAATCTTAGGATTATCAGGGGGTGTTGATTCCTCTGTAGCAGCTTTGCTTCTTCATCAAGCAATTGGTCCGAACTTGCATTGTATATTCGTTAATAATGGTCTTCTTCGCAAGAATGAATTTGAGGATGTTCTTGATCAGTATAAAGGGTTTGGGCTCAATGTAAAAGGAGTTGATGCTTCATCTCGATTTTTAGATGCGCTATCTGAAATTCGTGATCCTGAGAAGAAACGTAAAGCCATTGGAAAGATTTTTGTCGATGTTTTCGATGATGAATCGAAAGAGGTAGAGGGTGCTAAGTGGCTAGCACAAGGAACGATATATCCAGATGTTATAGAATCTGTTTCTGCCACTGGAGGTCCATCAGCCACTATCAAAAGCCATCATAATGTTGGAGGATTACCTGATTATATGAAACTTAAAGTAGTAGAGCCTCTAAAAAAGCTATTTAAAGATGAAGTTCGTCGGGTGGGTCGAAGTATGAATATGCCCGAAAATCTTATCGGACGTCATCCTTTCCCTGGACCAGGATTAGCTATTCGAATCCTTGGTGATATTACTGCAGAAAAAGTGGCCTTGCTTCAAGAAGCTGATGCTATTTTTATTGGGGCACTGAAACGTCATGGATTATATGATCGTGTTTGGCAGGCAGGGGTTATTTTGCTTCCGGTTCAAAGTGTGGGTGTCATGGGCGATGAAAGAACTTACGAGCGATGTGTTGCGCTTCGCGCTGTAGAAAGTACCGATGGGATGACTGCAGATTGGGTCGATCTACCCTACCCATTTTTGCAAGAGGTGTCGAATGAAATCATTAATAAAGTCAAAGGAGTAAATAGAGTGGTTTACGACATAAGCTCTAAACCACCTGCAACTATTGAATGGGAATAAAAAACAATTATATTTTTACTTTGGTTGGGTTCATACTAATTGGTGTTAGTACTGAAGTAGATGCCCAGTGGCTAAAGAGATCAAGAAAAAAAAATCAAACTGCAAGAACAGAGCAGATTCGATCAGTGATTGTCGAAGAGAAGAAGCTTGTGATTGATGTAGATACAATAGTTCAGAAAGATACAATCAATGACTTGAAGACCCATCCATTAAGTAAAAGTAAGCTTGATGTAGCCGTTTTATTGCCCTTTAGAAAAGATTTAGTTCCCCTCAAAGACAAGATCGTTCAAGACACTATCTCTGGAGATAGTATTGTTATTCCCAATGCCGAAATTGACACGCTGAGTTTAAATCGATTGATGGACATTCGTAGAGATATGCGAGTTGCTCTAGAATTTTACGAGGGCTTATCCTACGCTATTGATTCCCTTTCAAAACTAGGTTTATCAATTTCATTAAAAACTTATGATACAGAGCTTAGTACAACTGTAGTTGATTCTATTTTTTCGAAGGATTCAGTATTGCCAGACGCAGTTGTAGGTCCATTAAGTCCTAGAGTTTTCCGATCATTTGTTAAGGCCAATAAAGTAGATTCAATACCTATTCTCGCTCCACTAATGTCACCTGAAGAAGGACTAAAAGGTCAAGTTTATTTCGGTGTTCCTGATGAGACGGAGTTAAGAGATGAGATAATTGAATACGCTCTTTCCCAATATCGTGGTGAACGTGTTTTTGTGGTTTCAGACAATCAAAATATAGAGGCCTTTGAGAAAATTAAGGCCATCTTTATTGAAGCGGAGCAAATTCCACTTTATAAAAACGTATCTATAGAGAGTGTGCAGACCTTCAGAGACACGATTGTTGATTCGATTATTCCTAATTGGACCTTTGTAGAAACGAAGAACGCCGCCTTAGCAGCCTCTGTGAGTTCGATTTTGAGCGGTATTGAATCAGAGCCGGTGAAAAGTATGAGAATGTTTACAACCACTCCTTCCTCGATTTACACAGAGCGAAGTATGGATCCAATTCATCTTTCGAATCTAGAATTCTCTTATCCAGAAGTATATGGATTCCCTTCAGAGGAGTTTATCGAACAATTTTATGAAGATAGAGGGTATGTTCCTGAAGTAATCACAGCTAGAGCTTTTGATCTTAGTTTTGATTTCTTTTTAAGAATAGCAGTTGAAACTGCAAATAATGTAGTCAGCCCGCAGGTTTACAGTTCTTCTTCGCTTGATTACAAATTATTTGGGATGGATGATTTTCAGAATACCTGGTATCGTCTTGCCCGGTTCTCTAAATTAGAAGTTACACCCATTGATTCTCGTATTCCTGCTGAGCTTATTAAGCCATGGAGATCGATTCCTGAGCATTGGTTCTGTGATTATCTACTTGAAACTGAAAAACAGCTTCGCCCTGAGGCCTATAAGCTGCTTGAGGCTGAGTTTATCGAAAAGGCGGAGTTAGATGGGATTGAAGAATACTCCATTAAAGATGAGGATTCTTGCGCATTGTATTTGTTACTTAGAGATTACCCACTAGAGGAGGAGTTGCTCGCAGATAGCAACGGCCTTTTTTAGTGATACGAAAGGATCTTCACGCAAGGGTATAAACTCTTGAGCTACATGACCTTTAAAACCGGTTTGGTGAATGGCTTTCATAATCCCTGCATAATTAAGCTCTTGTTCTTCTTCGATTTCATTTCTGCCTGGTACACCCGCAGTGTGGTAATGTCCGAAATACGAATGGTATTTGTTGATGGTATCAATAATGTTTCCTTCTTGAATCTGCATGTGGTAAATATCGTAGAGTAGCTTGAAGTTTTCTGTTCCTAGACGCCTACACAAGCTTATACCCCATAGGCTTGAGTCAGCCATATAATCTGGGTGATTCATTTGATTAAATAGTTCCATTTGAATGACCACTCCGTATTTCTCAGCTAATGGTAATATTTGTTCTAAACCTTGAGCACAGTTTTCGAGACCGACATAATCGTCCATTCCGTTTCTGTTTCCACTAAAACAAATCAAATTGGTAAATCCAGCATCCGCTACTTTCGGAATCACTGCCTTATAGCGTTTAATTAATTCATCGTGAAGATCTAAACGATTCCAACCTTCAGTCAGGCTAATTGCTGCTCCTTCACACATGCTACAATGAAATTCATGTTTTTTTAGAATTTCAAATTCGTTAGGCCCTATAAGATCAATCGAATAGATTCCAAGATCCTTTAGTCGAGGTAAAATTTCTTCTAGTGAAAATTGGGAAAGGCACCATCGAGCCACAGAATGCCTTAGTTTATGATCGATTAGTGGTTCAAATATCTTGTCTTGTGCAAGGGAATTAGAGAATGTGGCTCCCGCAGCTGCGGCCAATGGAACTTTGGCCAGAAACGATCGTCTTTTCATTGTTTTAGATTTATCGCAAAAGATACGCAACTTAATGCTTACGCTCTAGTCAAAGTTTGTACCTTTATGCCCCGTAAAGAAAGTTTACCATGTCTACAAAATATATTTTCGTTACGGGAGGAGTGACTTCTTCTTTAGGAAAAGGCATTATTGCAGCCTCACTTGCGAAACTTCTGCAGTCTAGGGGTTATCGCACCACGATTCAGAAGCTAGATCCTTACATTAATGTCGATCCGGGAACTTTGAATCCGTACGAGCATGGTGAATGCTATGTTACCAATGACGGTGCTGAAACTGACTTGGATTTAGGGCACTATGAGCGTTTTCTTAACGTGCCGACTTCACAAGCAAATAACGTCACCACAGGTCGTATCTACCAGAGTGTAATAGAAAAAGAGCGCAGGGGTGATTTCTTGGGGAAGACCGTGCAAGTAGTACCACATATTACTAATGAAATTAAAGATCGTATTCAGATTCTTGGTAATTCTGGGGATTACGATATCGTTATCACAGAAATCGGAGGTACAGTGGGTGATATAGAATCATTGCCTTACATTGAATCTGTTCGACAGCTGCTATACGAGTTAGGAGACGAGAATGCTATGGTAGTGCACCTCACTCTTGTTCCTTATTTGGCTGCTGCAGGTGAATTAAAAACAAAACCTACTCAGCACTCTGTGAAAACCTTGATGGAAAGTGGTGTTAAAGCAGATGTACTGGTTTGTAGAACAGAGCATGAGTTAGATCAGGAATTAAGATCGAAATTAGCACGATTCTGTAATGTGCCTGAACGTGCTGTAATTCAGTCAATTGATGCGAGTACGATATACCAGGTTCCATTATTAATGAGAAAAGAACGCCTAGATAAGGTCGTTCTAGACAAACTGAAATTACCAGTTACTGAAGAAATCGACCTTGGAAAATGGGAGCATTTTGTCGAGACCCTAGCTCATCCTAAAGGATCTGTGAAAATTGGACTCATCGGTAAATATGTTGAGCTACAAGATTCTTACAAATCTATTTTAGAAGCCTTTATTCATGCAGGAGCAATGAATGAGGTCAAAGTTGATGTAGTTTCTATTCATTCTGAAGCATTAGAAAACGAATCAATCGAACATTTGTTCTCGTCGCTAGACGGAGTACTTGTCGCACCAGGTTTTGGAAGTAGAGGAATTGAGGGAAAAATTGATGCCGTTCGAGTTGCAAGAGAATCTAAAATTCCCTTTTTAGGAATTTGCTTGGGAATGCAAATGGCAGTAATTGAATTTGCTAGAAATGTATTAGGATTGATTGGCGCTAATAGTGTTGAGGTAGACGAAAATGCTAAACACCCTATTATACACCTAATGGAAGAGCAAAAGGCGGTTTCTGAAAAAGGTGGCACTATGCGTCTTGGTTCGTGGAAGTGTTCTATCTTAGAAGGTTCGAAGTTGGCAGATGCCTACAAGAAACTTCACGTTGATGAACGTCATCGTCATCGATTTGAACTAAATAATGAATATGTGAGTGCTTTAGAAGAGGCAGGTTTAAAAGTTGTTGGTATTAATCCAGACACCCAATTGGCTGAAGCTATTGAATTAACTGATCACCCATGGTTTGTTGGTGTTCAATATCACCCAGAATACAAGAGTACGGTTGAAAATCCACATCCGTTATTCGTAAGTTTTATAAAGGCTGCTGTAGAGTTTAAGAAAACAAGAAATTAGAAATGGAAGAAAAGGGGATAGATAAAAATGCAATTATTGGCTTTGTTCTAATCTTTGCCATAATGATAGGTTGGTTTTACATCAACCAGCCTACACCTGAAGAAATTGAGGCACAGAAGGCACTTGCCGCCCAATCGGTGACAGAAGAGGTAATTTCTGAAAAAGAATTTGTGACACCCCCGATTTCAGAATCGGAGACTACTGCATTAACTCCTAAAAACAACCAACTGTCATACGAGCCAGTTCGGGTAAATACTGATCACTTTGAATTAGAATTTTCGAGAGTCGGTGGACAATTAACAGCTGTTACATTAATAAATTTTACGAACCACGAAGATCAGCCGATAGAAATTGTGCAACCTGATTTTTCTGACCTTAATCTAAAATTGGTTAGCGCAAAGGGGATGAATTTAAATACCAATGAGTTGTATTTTGAACCAGAGGTGGTTCGCGAAGAAGACCAAACAAGCGTTATTTTTAGATCTGAGATAGCTGAAGGAGCCTTCTTAGAGTTTAAATATCTAATCCAAAACGATCATTATTTAATTGATTTTGATATCAATACCACTCAACTATCTCCTTATTTATCCTCGCAACCTGCAATTTTATCTTGGAATTACACGGCTCCACGTAACGACCAGAGTATTCAGTACGAAAACCGATATACGCGTTTAACCTATCGCTTAGAAGATGAGTCGATTAAAAAGTTGAGTGCAACTTCTGAATTAGACGAGGAGGAAGAGAGTGATCTTAAGTGGATCTCGTTTCGACACCACTTCTTTAGTGCTATTTTAGGTAGTAAATCTAAGTTTAGTAAGGCAGATTTGACATCAGAGAATTTGGTGAAAGAAGAGTCTAAGGCGGCCTTACACACTAAACGATACCAGGCTTTAGTTGAGTTAGAGAGCTTATCTAGAGGTAGTAATGAATCGATGTATTTGTACTTTGGTCCTACTGATTCTAAAACCTTTGCAACTTACAGCCAATATGATTTAATAGATTCTATACCTTTTGGATGGGGAATCTTCGGAACAATAAACAAGTATATTTTTACTCCGTTCTTTAATTTTCTAGCTGGATTTATGCCTTTTGGTATCGCTATTATCGTTATGACATTTGTCGTTCGAATAGCTCTTTCACCCGTTACTTACAAGAGTTATGTTTCTCAGGCCAAAATGAGGGTTATTCAGCCTGAAGTAAAGGAGATTAATGAGAAGTATGCTAAAAATGCAATGAAGAAACAGCAGGAAACGATGAAGCTCTATAATCTAGCTGGAGTGAATCCGATGAGCGGATGTGTGCCGGCTTTATTGCAGCTTCCTATTTTTTACGCTCTATTTAGTTTTTTCCCGACTTCATTTATTCTAAGACAAAAATCGTTTTTATGGGTAGATGATTTGTCTTCTTACGATACCGTGGTTGATCTTCCGTTCACTATACCTTTCTATGGAGATCATATCAGCTTATTCCCAATTTTAGCGTCAGTTGCCATTTTCTTTTACATGCAAATGACAACAGGTCAAACGATGCAGATGCAACAGCAACCTGGCATGCCAAACATGAAATTTATCATGTACCTGTCACCGGTAATGATGCTGTTTTTCTTTAATAACTATGCTTCAGGTCTTAGCTTGTATTATTTTATTTCAAACTTGTTGACCATTGTGATTATGTTAGTTATTAAGAATTATATAATCGATGAAAATCGAATTCATCTCCAGGTTCAAGCCAACAAGCAAAAACCTGCTAAGGAGAGTAAATTTCAGCGACGTATGCGACAGATGATGGAGCAGGCAGAACAACAAAAGAAATTAAAATAGATTCGTGTTTGAATGGCAACGAAGCCTATTAATCAGACCAAAGTTGTTGTCGGTCTTTCAGGTGGAGTAGATTCAAGTGTAACCGCTTATTTACTCAAGCAACAGGGCTATCAGGTGATTGGTCTGTTTATGAAGAATTGGCACGATGATTCAGTTACAATTTCAGATGAATGCCCTTGGTTAGAAGACAGTAACGACGCACTTATTGTTGCTGATAAATTGGGGATACCTTTTCAAACGGTCGATCTCAGCGAAACCTACAGGAAACGAATCGTCGATTACATGTTTGCGGAGTATAAGGTAGGTAGAACTCCAAATCCAGATGTATTATGTAATCGTGAGATAAAATTTGATGTGTTTTTATCGATTGCCTTATCGCTTGGCGCTGATTATGTAGCCACAGGTCATTACTGTCAAAAAGAGGTAATAAACAAGGATGGAGAGCATATATACCGACTTTTAAAAGGGGCAGACTCATCTAAAGATCAGTCGTATTTCCTTTGTCAATTAAATCAAGATCAATTAGCCAAAGCAATGTTTCCTATTGGTCATCTTCAAAAATCAGAGGTTCGTAAGATTGCTAAAGAAGCCAATCTGATTACGGCTGAGAAGCGTGATTCCCAAGGACTTTGCTTTATAGGAAAGGTTCGACTCCCAGACTTTTTACAACAACAATTAAAACCCAAAGAAGGTCAGATCATTGAAATTGCTCCCGATCATTCGGTGTATCATTCGAAGAATAAAGATACCCCAGAAGACTTATCTAAGCCTTTTGAATACCAAGCTGAAATGGGAAAGGTGCTCGCCAAGCACAGAGGAGCACACTATTTTACGGTAGGTCAGCGAAAAGGGCTTGCAGTTGGAGGTACGTCACTACCTTTGTTCGTCATTGGTGTAGATACCGATAGCAATGTACTTTATGTTGGACAAGGAAGTGATCATCCGGGGTTGTATCGATCTGCCCTTAAAATAAATAGGGAAGAAGTTCATTGGATTCGACCTGATTTAAGAGGAGCGTTGAGGGTTCAAGCGAGAATTCGTTATCGTCAACCCTTACAGCAGGCTTCTATAATTATAAAAGAAAACGCCACCTACGTTAAATTTGATGAACCTCAATCGGCAATTACTCCAGGCCAATTTGTGGCATGGTATATAGAAAATGAATTGGTTGGATCTGGTGTCATTTCTGAGTAGGAAATAAAATCGCCTATTTTCGTCTTTAATTACTGAGTTATGTCATTTAAGATTGCAGATACATCAACCCATCGAATTCTTTTTTTTTCAGCGTGGTTGTTTCTTGCATTAATTCAGTCGGCACTTATGCCACTCTCGGGCGAAGAGGCGTATTACTGGTTATTTTCAAGGACTTTAAATTGGGGTTATTTAGATCATCCGCCAGCAGTTGCATTTTTTGGATACTTGGGATATGAGCTAATTGAAAATGAATTGGGTGTTCGGTTGTTTTCATCCTTACTCAGTGTCTCAACCCTATGGTTGATTTACGATTTACTAGGTAGAAAAGGTCTTAGGAATTTTATGTTTTTAGCGCTCGGTTTACTGGCTGTACATGCCGGAAGCTTTTTAGTAAAAACAGATGTTCCGTTATTGTTCTTTGAGGTACTGTTTTTTTGGTTCTACAAACGATTTCTTGATCGAAGCAATATTTTCAATGCATTGGGCGTCGCGCTTGCTATTGCCGGTATGTTTCTAAGTAAATACCATGGAGTTTTGGTTGTTTTATTCACCCTTCTTTCTAATTGGCAACTATTAAAGAATCGGTATTTCTGGTTAGCTGTGCTATTTACTGTGATTCTAATGTTACCTCATTTATTTTGGTTGATTGATAATAACTTCTCAAGTCTTAGATTTCACTTGAACGGTAGATCAGATATTTCTTTTAAATGGTCAAACGTTTTAGGTTATGTAGCGAGTCAGCCGTTAGTGCTCGGCCCCTTGGTGAGCTTACCGATGCTTTATGCACTTTTTAAAAGAAAATATACTGATGCATTTTCTAGAGCGTTACTATTTGTTTTGGTAGGAGTGCTTTCGTTTTTCTTCTGGCAATCATTTAGAGTTTTCATACACAAGCACTGGACAAGTATTGTTTTAGTTCCGCTGATTGTTTTAGCCTTTCCTGTATTAGAAACAAATTTAAAATTATCGATTGTTTTTCGCCGATTGGCTAGAGTCTCATTCTTGTTCTTAGTGCTCTTTCGAATGTATCTTGTTTACGATTTTGTTCCTGAAACCATCCCGATTAAGACTGAACCATTACACAATTGGAAGGCTTGGGCTGAAAAGGTTCAAGAGCTTTCTAAGGGAATGAATGTGGTGTTCATCAATAGCTACGAAAATGCCTCAAGATATCAGTTTTACACAGGAGAACCGGCACATACATTAAGTACCTTTTATTTTAATAATACGCAATTTGATTACTGGGGCTATGAAGATTACTTCAGAGGAGAACCGGTTTTTGTTATCCATAATAAAAGAGGCCAAGAGTTCTACCAAACTGTTGATGCACCGAATGGGGCCCAAATACACTTTAGACGTTTTCGTCAGTTCAATGCATTGGATAAGATTCAGGTAACACCCATAGCTATCGAATTAAGTGAGGATAAAACCCAACTGGTTGGAAATATAAAAATTGAAAACCCTTATGATTTTGATATTCTCTCTTCAAGAAGGGAGCCTGTCCAGTTATTATTGTATTCATTGAAGGGTGAACGGGTTTTAGCAGAACGAGTGCTTCTTAGTGACCTTAACATCGTTTCTAAGGGAGCGTTGATCCTAAACTTCGAGGTTGTTCTCCCTGAAATAAAATCAGATACTCAACTTCGCTTTAGCGTGAGTTCAGGAAATCTTCCAGGTACGATCAATAGTGAACGCATAAAAGTATAAGAGGTATGAAAAACAAACACGAAGAATCTCTAAAATCAATAGCGCGTTTGCTCCATATTATGGACGATCTTAGAGCTCAATGTCCCTGGGATAAGAAGCAAACAATGCAAACCTTAAGAACACTTACCATTGAAGAGACCTATGAGTTAGCTGATGCGATTATCGAAGAGGATATGGAGGAAATAAAGAAGGAGTTAGGTGATTTGCTACTACACATCGCTTTTTATTCTAAAATTGGAGATGAGAAGGGTTTATTCGATATTGGAAAGGTTGCTGAAGCTATTAGTAATAAATTAGTTGATAGGCATCCCCATATTTACGGAGATGTTACGGTAGCTGATGAGGCTGAGGTAAAACGAAACTGGGAGAAATTAAAGCTTAAGGAAGGTAAAAAATCAGTGCTTGAAGGTGTACCCAGAAGTTTACCTGCCCTTGTGAAAGCACAAAGAATTCAAGAAAAAGCTGCAGGAATTGGTTTTGACTGGGAGCAACCAGAACAGGTTTTCGACAAGGTTAAAGAAGAGTTGCAAGAGTTTTCAGAAGAAGTTTCTAAGGCGGATAAAGATCGAATGGAATCTGAGTTTGGAGATATTCTCTTTGCACTGATTAATTATGCCCGTTTTTTAAAAATTAATCCTGAAAATGCGCTCGAGCGCACAAACAAGAAGTTTATTTATCGATTTCAATATTTAGAAGAAAAGGCTAAAAAAGAGGGTAAATTATTGTCTGAGATGACCTTGGCAGAAATGGATGTTTATTGGGAAGAAGCTAAACGGAAATGATTAGCATATCCAAATACCTCCAAGAGATTCCGTACAATTTCAAACTAGCTTTCCCTGTAATTTTAGGAATGCTTGGTCACACCTTTGTTGCTTTTGCTGATAATATTATGGTAGGTCAGTTGGGGCCGACCGAACTAGCTGCTGTTTCTTTAGGAAACAGTTTCTTATTTATAGCTATGTCATTAGGGATAGGTTTGTCTACTGCCATTACTCCCCTAATCGCTGAGGCAGATGGAAATGGGAAAATCTTAGGCGTTAGAAAAGTATTTCGACACGGTCTTTGGATTTGTACTGTTGTAGGTGTAGTACTTACTATTATAATTATAGCAGCAAGTCCACTTATGAACAGAATGAGTCAGCCTGAGGAAGTACTGATTTTTGCTGTACCGTTTCTTTGGATTGTTGCGATCTCATTAATTCCAATGATGATCTTTCAGGCGTTGAAACAATTGTGTGATGGTTTATCTAGAACACGCAAACCCATGTATGCTTCGCTTCTTGGTAATTTGATCAATATAATTTTCAATTACCTCCTTATTTTCGGAAAATTTGGTTTTCCTGAGATGGGAGTAATTGGAGCAGCACTTGGGACATTGATTTCGAGAATTGTTATGGTAATTCTCTTGTTAATCTTTTTGCGTTTAGACTCCTTTTACAATCCTTATCTCGATGGGTTGAATTTGAGATGGGTAAGTTTTAAATTTTCTAGGCGAATTTTAGCCATCGGACTGCCTTCGTCTTTACAGGTGTTCTTTGAAGTCACCTTATTTACCTCAGCAATTTGGTTGAGTGGCATTTTAGGAACACTTGATCAGGCGGCTAATCAAATAGCCTTAAATCTTTCTTCGATGACTTATATGGTGGGAATGGGACTTAGCGTGGCAGCGATGATTCGCGTTGGAAACCAACTTGGACGTCGAGATTATCTCAAACTTAAAGAGGTAGCACAATCTATATTTTTCTTAACGCTATTACTACAAATTAGCTTTGCATTATTCTTTTTGCTCTTCAGAAATGATTTGCCGTACCTCTATCTTAACAGTTCGGATTTAGAAAATGGTAGTGATAATGTCTATGTGCTAGGTCTTGCAAGTATTTTACTTCTTTGGTCCGCTTTATTTCAGATCTCAGATGGTATCCAAGTTGTTATTATTGGTGCTCTGCGTGGTATGCAAGACGTTCGAATTGCGGCTGTAATCACTTTTATATCTTATTGGCTAGTTGGTTTCCCAATATCCTATTACCTCGGACTAAGAACTGATCTTGGTACTGAGGGTATTTGGATAGGTTTATTAGCCGGACTTACTGTTTCTTCGATACTTTTGTATGTTCGATTTAATTATCTAGTAACCCATAAAATAAACGTAAATGCTAATACCTAAATACCTTATTGCTGACAATTCTGATTTGCCAGAGGTTGTTTTTGTAGTTCATACTGAATTTCCTCGTTTCATTCTTAACGTGACCAATGACGAGATTCAATGGTTTGAAAATTTTTCTGTAGAGGATGAAGAACTCCTTCCTAAAGAAGCTGAAAACTTTGTAAAAGAAGCTTTAGAATTTTATGATCGTGAATTTGAGCGAAGTGACTCCTAATGATTGAATCTCTTATTGAATTTGATAAAAGTCTCCTTTTATGGATTCAGCAAATAGGCAGTCCATCAGCGGATCCCTTTTGGTTTTTTATTACTAAAAAGGAGAATAGTATTCCGCTTTATCTTTTCATGCTCTACCTTTCTTTTAGGAAGCTGGGAAGAGAGCGTTTTTTGTATTTGTTGGTCTTTGTCGCGCTCCTTATAACCGTTTCTGATCAGGTTACTAACTTATTTAAGAATGGTTTTATGAGGTTACGTCCTTGTCATGATCCTGAAATGATTGCATTACTTCGAGACTTGGACTATTGTGGAGGTAGATTTAGTTTCTTTTCGGGTCACGCATCAAATAGTTTTGCCTTTGCAACCTTTTTTATTGGTGTTCTAAGAAGATATATACCTGCTGTTCGCTGGTTGTTGTTATGGGCGTTTCTAATGACTTATAGCAGAGTATATCTTGGCGTTCATTATCCGATAGATATTATCACAGGTGCTTTATTTGGTAGTCTCTGGGGGATTCTATTTTCGAATCTTTATTGGAAATTTATTTTAAATAAGAGGGATTGAATACAAAATCAACCATTTATTGGCTTTTTTTATTTAGCGTACTCTATTTTTTGGGAATGCTACTCCCTTTAATGGAGAATGATTCAGCACAATTTGCTGCCATGGCTAGTCGAATGGTTGTCGAGAATGACTTCATTCACCTATATAAAGGATCACTCCCTTACCTTGATAAACCCCATTTACACTTCTGGCTTGCTGCAATTAGTATGAAGTTGTTCGGTATTCATTCTTTTGCGTATCGCCTTCCAGGAGTTTTATTATTGTTTACCGGAGCCTACTTTGTTTTTAAGACATCAAAGTTACTGTATGATGAAAAAGTAGCTTGCTTAAGCGGCACCGTTTTTATTGCTTCACAAACGATTATTCTTGCGGGTTTTGATCTTCGGACAGATGCTGTTCTTACCGGGTTTGTAGCATGGTCAATTTATTATCTGGCTCGCTACATTTATGAGGAAAAATTCCCACATCTTTTATGGGGTGCTTTAATTGCAGGATTAGCCTTCTCTACAAAAGGACTTATCGCTATCGTAGTTATTGGTGGAGTTGTTCTTGCACTCTTAAACGCTAATAATAAATGGAGATTACTTTTCCGGTTTTCTACACTTTGGGCATTGATTGTATTTCTTTTAGCGCTTATTCCAGTACTTTACGCGTATTATATACAGTTTGATCTACATCCTGAACTTAGCGTTAGAGGTATTGGAAACCGATCGGGTATCAAATTTTTATTCTGGGAGCAGAGTTTTGAACGACTGAGTGGAGAAGGACACGGGAGTACGGGTAATGATCCATTCTTCTTCTTCCACACCTTGCTATGGGCTTTTATGCCTTTTACTTTGGTCGGAATCTTTGGCCTTCTTAAGGCCTTTAAATTGAATTCGTCCCAAGTGGTTTTACGAAGTTTATCCTTAGTCTTATTCCTTTTACTCACATTAATGAGTTTTGCTCAGTTTAAGCTTCCACACTACTTAAACGTTCTTTTACCACTTATTACGCTTGTTTTTGCACCGGCAATTTCATTGTTATCAAAACAAAAGATCGGAAAACTCCTTGCTATAACTACTTTCAGTATTTATGCGATTGCTTCGGTGTTAATTTGTATTCCATTTTATCTCTACGCACTTCCAGTAATTTTTATAATATTGGCAGTTCTAGCATGGGTTTTCTATCGTCGCAGCACTTCTATGATTACGTGGCTCTTCTCTGGTGTACTCATATTTAATTTTCTCGCTTTTAGTGTTTTCTATCCAAAATTGTTAAAATATCAATCGGATATTACCTTTAGTAAGATGTTAGATCTTCATGAAGTGCAGCTGGTAAATGCCACCAATAAGCACACATGGAATTTGGATTTCTTTCTGCAAAGGCATGTAGATGAAGTTATCATTGATGAGCTAGTAAATAGCCATAGAGTGTATGTGCTTGTCGATCTCGATGCTTACCAAAAACTTAAGACTTTGCGGCCAGACGCTTTAGAATACGCAGCTGCTTCACATTATCGCATTACCAAGCTCTCACTTCGATTTTTGTCACCTGAGTTTAGGTCATCAACACTAGAAGTTAGGAGAGTGCTTTGGTTACCTTAGGCTTTTTAAAATGAAAATATATTCCAATGAAGGAAACAAGGGCATTGACTGCAAAGAAAGAGATAGATAAAGCTACAGAACCATCAATTTCAATTCCTAAAAATTGTGCCCCGTAAAAGAACGTGACCTCTCTTGCACCAATACCTCCTAAAGTTATAGGAAGTACTGAAACTACCGAGGAAATGATAAAAAGAAATAAGTAGCTCAATGTGTTTCCAGTGAGTTTCAGTGCTTCAATTAGGATCCAAGCAGCTAATATTTGTAGTCCTTGTAATAATAAAGAATAACCTAGTGTTATGATTTGTGTTTTTAGATTGAAATTCGTCGATTTCTTTACTAAATAATAGGCGATGATAGAACTGATAATCCATAGCGTTACAATTGTAGCGTTTAAACAGATCTCAGATAATTGCCCCGGTATCAAATTGATGAATTGGGAACTATTTAAGATGAAAAATATGAGCCCAAATAAACCTAGAGCATAAAGCCCACCAATTCGGTCAATAAGAAGACATCCGACGATTGACTTAATTGATTTTTTTGTTTGTTTTTGAATGGTATAACCCTTGTAGGCATCTCCTCCGATTCCTCCTGGAAGAAACAGATTGTAAAACATTCCTTGCAAATAGAGCTTCCAATGATATCCTGGGGGTACCTCAGCTCCAACAAACCTAAAAAGAGTTAGTAACCTGAAGTGGGCAATATACTTAGAACCGAATACTAGTAATAAGGCAGCACAAAGCGCTACTAGTGGAAGACTACTTAGGTACTCAAAAAAATTACCTGTATTTATCGTATTAAATACGAAATACAAGAGGAGCCCGCTTATGATAACTTTCAGTGCGGTTGTGGCCTTCTTTTTCAACAGGTTACTTTTGAGATTGATTACCGATCGTCACGCTTCCAATACGATAAGGTCGCTTATTTTGGGATTCATAGTATGTTCTGATAAGCATTTCCATTATAATTCCCACCGTGAAGAGTTGTATTCCAGCGAGTATAAACATCAATCCAAAAATCAGTAGTGGACGTTGGCCAATATCATTCTGATAATAGAATTTTTCGATGAGTAGCCACCCGTTGATTCCTATACCTATGAGAATTAGAAAGAATCCGAAAATTCCGAATAGGTGAATCGGTCTTTGCAGGTACTTTCGGATAAAGAGCAGAAGCATCATGTCTGCTACTACCTTAAAAACACGTTCTAATCCATATTTTGACACTCCAGCATTCCTAGCATGATGTTTCACGGGAACTTGCTTGATTTGAGCTCCTTCTAAGAAAGCTAAAAGTGTAATAAATCGGTGCATTTCACCGTAAAGATTCAGATTTTTAGCAATATCTCTTGAAAATACCTTTAAGGCACAACCATTATCTTTAATATCGAGATTGGTTACCTTTCTTACTAGAAAATTAGCAACTTTAGAGGGTATTGTTTTTAACCAGGAATCTTTTCTCTTCTGACGAATACCTGTTACTAAATTATAATGTTCGTTGATTGCCCAATGTAACATCTCAGGGATGTCTGATGGATCGTTTTGTAAGTCTCCATCCATGGTGATGATATATTCACCCTTGGCATAATCAATGCCAGCTGCCAGAGCTAAACTTTGCCCATAATTCTTCTTAAGCTCGATGAGATGAACAGTTTCATCACCCATTTTTTTGATGACACGAACCGTTTCGTCGGTTGAAAAGTCATTGATGTACACGATCTCATAGTTATAACCTGATAGGCTTTCGTGGATCTTCTCAGTAAGTAACACGACATTATCTACTTCATTGTATAAGGGAACTACAATAGAGAGAACTTTATCTGTAATGGGTGCTGTACTCATGAGGTTAATGTTGGTTGTTTTCCTTTAGAAATTCAGGAAGAAGACTTTTGAATCGATTAATTCTTGGTATAGACACCGATCGAATGTAAGGGTCATTAGGATTATTTTTCTCGTAATCTTGGTGGTAATCTTCAGCAGGGTAGAAAACTTCAAAAGGTACTATCTCGGTAGCTATAGGAGCGCTGTAATATTTAGCAATGCTATCGATATATGATTCAATAATCATTTTCTCTAATTCGTTTTGATAGAAAGCGATAGATCGATATTGCTTTCCTTTATCTGGTCCCTGTCGATTTACACTAGTCGGATCATGAGAAGCGTAATATATACTGACCAGATCGGCAAAACTTCGAACAGTAGGGTCGTAATAAACGGCTACTGCTTCAGCATGTGAAGTTAGACCATAGCTCACCTTTCGATAGGTCGGATTTTTTTCTGTTCCACCACTATATCCCGAAATAGCTTCATAAACTCCTTCAACACTCTCGAAAACAGCCTCTACGCACCAAAAACATCCTGATGCAAAATAGGCAACCGCTGCATTTTCGGGAATATGTTTCGAAGCCGATTGACCTTTAGTTTGACAAGCTTGAAGTGCGATCAGTACGAAAAGAATTAGGCGTTTCATTTCTAGAGTTTTTTTAATATCCGAGCATTAACCAAGAGCAAAATTGAAAAGGATAACATTAGCCAAAACCATAAATCAAAAGTAGATTCAAGACCCTTGTTTATAGCTAGTGCGGCGCTAGTCAAAATTCCTAGATAATTAAATCTAAGAACCATTTCACGACGTATTACAGCAATATCTTTGATAAGTTATGATTTAAGAATCCATTGTCCCGACTTAATAAGTGGTCCTGCTTGTTTAAATTTCACCTCTTTCTCTTCTCCACTGAGTGGATTCAAGATAATTACTTTCTCGTTTCTTCCAATTTTAGGCTGTTGACGAACTACTGTTTCTACTTTTGGAGTAGGGCGAGTAGCTGCTGCTCCCGCAGCCCGATTTTGACTTGCTAACTCATCACTATTTAAAACCTCTTCTTTAGAAAGGTTAAGTTTTTGCCTTTTAGGTTGCTGCATTTTAGATGCGTCTCTAACTCCCTCAGGATTCTCAGTAGGAATACCTGCTTTGAATAAGAAACTGATCAAGTCACGATTGACTCCATCGATCATGCTTCTAAATAGCTCGAAGGCTTCGAATTTGTAGATCAGAAGTGGATCTTTTTGTTCGTGAACAGCTAGCTGAACCGATTGCTTCAGCTCATCCATTTTGCGAAGGTGATTCTTCCATGCCTCATCGATGAGCGCTAAAGCAATATTCTTTTCAAAGTCTGAAATCAAAGATTTACCCCCGGTTTCAAAAGCTTTCTCTAAATCTGTAACAATTTGAAGCGTACGACTACCATCGGTAAACGGAACTGCAATGCGCTTGAATTGATTACTCGGATTTTTGAATACTTGTTCAATGACTGGAAATGCCTGGTTTGCACTGAGTGTTAATTGATTATTGTAGGCTTGGAAGGCTTTCTGGTACAAGTTCTGTGCCAATTCGGGTACTGAACCCTTTTCGAATTCTGGTTCACTGACACCCTCTACAATTCCAAAAACTTGAATGCAATCGTAGCTGAATTGTTTGTAATCAGAAGCTTCTTTCGCTTGCTCAACGATTGATTCTGAGGTATCGAAAATCATATTTGCGAGATCTACTTTCAAACGTTCTCCAAACAGAGCATGTTTTCTTCGTTTGTAGATAACCTCACGCTGGGCATTCATCACATCGTCGTACTCAAGAAGACGTTTACGAATTCCAAAGTTATTTTCTTCTACTTTTTTCTGCGCCCGTTCAATTGATTTCGTCATCATGCTGTGTTGGATAACCTCGCCCTCTTCGAGACCCATACGATCCATAATCTTTGCCATCCGCTCTGAACCAAATAAACGCATCAAGTTATCTTCAAGGGAAACATAGAATTGAGAGCTTCCTGGATCACCTTGACGTCCTGAACGACCCCTTAGCTGACGGTCTACTCGACGTGAATCGTGTCTTTCAGTACCTATAATTGCTAAACCTCCCGATTGTTTTACTTCATCTAAAAGTTTAATATCTGTACCACGTCCGGCCATATTTGTTGCAATGGTCACTACACCAGGATTACCTGCTTCAGCGACAATGTCTGCCTCTTTCTGATGTAGCTTTGCATTAAGTACGTTGTGTTTTATCTTTCGAACACTCAGAAGTTTAGAAAGCAATTCTGATATTTCTACCGAGGTTGTACCTATTAGCACAGGTCTTCTCTGTTCAGAAAGTTTTACTACCTCTTCTATAATTGCATTATATTTTTCTCGTTTTGTCTTGTAGATTAAGTCATCTCTATCTTCTCGAGCAATTGGTCGGTGCGTTGGGATTTCGACTACATCTAATTGATAAATTTCCCAAAACTCCCCTGCTTCAGTTACCGCCGTACCTGTCATTCCAGATAATTTATGGTACATTCTGAAATAGTTTTGAAGTGTGACCGTGGCAAAGGTTTGAGTAAGCGCTTCGATTTTTACTTTCTCTTTAGCTTCTATTGCTTGATGCAAACCATCGGAGTAGCGCCTTCCTTCCATGATACGACCGGTTTGCTCGTCTACAATCTTCACCTTATTGTCGATCACAACATATTCTACGTCTTTTTCGAATAGAGTATAGGCTTTAAGAAGTTGGGTAAGCGTGTGAATTCGCTCGCTTTTAACCGAAAAATCACTGAAAAGCTCTTTTTTACGATTTGCTTCTTCTTCGAGTGATACGCCTGAACTTTCGATTTTAGCAATTTCACTACCGATATCGGGCAGAATAAAAAAGTGTTCGTCTTGACCGGCAGATAAGGTCTGGATACCTTTTTCAGTAAGGTCGATTTGATTCGTTTTCTCCTCAATAGTGAACCAAAGATCTGCATCAACCTTAACCATTTCTTTACCATTATCTTGTAAGTAAAGGCTTTCTGTTTTTTGAAGGAGTTGTTTAACACCTTCCTCGCTCAGAAATTTAATGAGTGCTTTGTTCTTTGGAAGACCTCGATGTACTTGTAATAATTTGAATCCTCCAGAAGTAGTTTCCCCGCTCTGTATCAGTTTCTTAGCTTCAGCTAGCAGATTTGTCAAGAAACTTCTTTGTTGCTGAACTAAATCGGCTACAACAGGTCTCAGTGCATCAAATTCATGCCGCTCTCCTTCTGGTACAGGCCCAGAAATAATTAGCGGGGTACGTGCATCATCTACTAAAACAGAATCAACTTCATCGACAATCGCATAATGCGGTTTTCTTTGAACAAGTTCGTTGGGTTGATGAGCCATATTGTCTCTTAGATAATCAAACCCAAATTCATTATTGGTTCCGTAAGTTATATCTGCAGCGTAAGCTGCTTTTCGTTCGGCAGAGTTGGGTTGATGCAAATCGATACAATCAACGCTTAATCCATGAAATTCAAAAATAGGAGCCATCCACTGACTGTCTCGCTTGGCGAGGTAGTCATTCACCGTTACAAGGTGTACTCCTCTGCCAGTCAATGCATTAAGAAAAACGGGTAATGTTGCGACCAGTGTTTTCCCTTCTCCAGTTTGCATTTCTGCAATTTTACCTTGGTGTAAAACGATACCGCCGATGAGCTGAACATCATAATGTACCATATCCCAAACAACTTCTTTTCCAGCGGCATCCCATGAATTATTCCATATAGCATACTCACCTTCGATTTGAACATAATCCTTTTTTCCTGAAAGTGTTCGATCAAATGACGATGCGGTAACCTTAAGATGCGGGGTCTCTTTAAATCGTTTAGCCGTTTCTCTAATTAGAGCAAAAGCCTTTGGTAGTAGCTCATGTAGAATTTCTTGTTCTTTTTCAATCTGAGAGGTCTCTAAAGTGTCTATTTGTTGATAGAGTGCTTCACGAGCATCGATATCTTCAGTATTTACGATCTCTTCCTCTATAGACTTAATTTCGTCAGTGATCGTAGCAGTAACCTCCTTAATCTCTTTCTTGAAGTTTGCCGATTGCGCTCTAAGGCCGTCGAGATCTAATGATAAGAGTTCTTTTTCTGCTTGTTTGATCGTTTCGACAATAGGTCTTAACGACTTTACATCTTTCTCTGACTTATCTCCGACAAATACTTTTAAAATCTTATTTACGATCGCCATGTTTCTTTCTTTCGCATCCTTATAATAACAAGGATAAATTTAATTAAAAAAGCCTCTTGTGGAGGCTTTCATTGTAGTGTTTCAATAAATACGACTAGTATTCATCTTCATTCCATAGGTAGTCTTCTTCTGAAGGGTAATCAGGCCATATCTCTTCGATAGATTCATACACCTCTTCTCCTTCCTCTTCCATCGACTGAAGGTTTTCAACAACCTCTAGGGGTGCACCTGTTCTAATAGCGTAGTCAATAAGTTCGTCCTTGGTAGCAGGCCAAGGTGCGTCACTTAAATAGGAGGCGAGTTCTAACGTCCAGTACATATCTTTATGAAGTTAAATTTTTTGCAAAAATAGAAGTTCGATTGTATCTACCTACTCCTTTTGAAAAAATCAGTGTTAAATATTGGTTAATCTCTTTGTTTATCCTTTAAAAAACGACGAGAGCGTCGTTTTTTATTTCTTCTTTTCATCTGAACGAGTAAAAACAAGTAAACGACCAAAAGAGCACCTAAAACAATATAAAAATTCTGCATATCTGATCTAGTTACGAGAAAGTTCAGCTCTGCGAATATATAAGATTCCCAGACTAATGGCCAATAGGAGAGAAATTGTTCCTATTTCTTGTGCACCGGTGAGTTGAATAATTATCGTGAACAGTGAAGTAATTGCTAAGCCCAGCCAAACAAGCCTTTTATTGTACCAAACGCCTAAAATAGCTAGAGGATTAAGCCAAAGGATATTAAAATTGTTTTTAGTAGCAAGGTGTTCTGTTCCCAGCATCATGAAAACTAAAAATAAACCGGTGATGCTGAGTATCCCAAATAATAGGTGCTCGAACTTATCGAGATTTGGAGTTGTAGTTGTTGGCCAAATTCGATAAAGTGAAAAGACCAAAAAGAGGATTGCTATGAAAAGGGGTGAGGTGAAAAAACTACCGTTCTTAAACTTAAAATAACGCACTACTAGATTCTTTTCACTTTCTACTAGAAGCTCCTCTCCGAGTCGGGCACCACTCATTTTTTTATACAGATAATCGGGTAAAAACAAGGTTTGCTTATTCGTAATGAAATGATCTACTGTGCTCCCAAGTATTAGTGTGATACCAAACCGATTCCAAGAGTACTTATCTAAATATTCATTGATTAATTCTCGATATGTAACATTCTTATTGATTTCATCTATGTACTTAATCTCTAATCCTGTTGCCGAACTAATTATTTCCGGAATCTTGGTAGCGCAATTATTTTTTAAAAATTCATAGCGATAAAAACGATTCTCAGGAAGCAGTGCTTGATTCAGCGCATCAAAAAGTTCTTGTTTTTGGGGCGAGTTTAGATTTAACTTCTGTTCGATTACTCCTCTACCATAATATTGGTAGTAATTGGCGAATTGAATGAAACTAGAGGTTGATAAAAAATAATCGAGTTCGCCCCGAAGAAATTTGAGGTAAAAGTTAGGGGCCTCGAAATCAAAGGTTCCGTAATTAAACACGATATCTATCCCTTGGTAATCATCTTTAACCCTTATGGCTGAATGCCCAAATGCGGCATGAAGCTCTGGCCCAGGACTACAGGTAAGTAAACTTATACTTGATTTTTCAGATAACTGTATCTGGCCTATGGCAATTTGAAATGACCCGTAGGTGATTACAAGAAGAAGGGTTCTTAGGAATCGCATCATAATTCAAATATAGAAAATGCAGTGCCCATAAAAATGTACATTTACAGACGAAACCAATAATTGATGCGTAAATCGATTCCTAATCTAGTAACTCTTTTGAATGCCTTGTGCGGATGGTTAGCTATTTACTATTCGAGTAAAGGCTCATTTGATAATGCTACCGGATTATTAGTAACCGCAGCCGTATTTGATTTTTTTGACGGTTTTTTAGCGAAGCGTTTAAACGCCTTTTCAAAAGAGGGTGCTTTACTTGACTCCATGGCTGATTTGATCAGTTTTGGCGCTGCACCGGCACTCTTTATTTTATTCCGATTTGAGTCTTCAGCGTACTTCATACCCTTGGTGATAAGTTCAGGTTTTTTATTCACCTGTGCGCTTTGGCGACTCGTTAGATATACGATTCATGCGGCAGACCCTAAACCGTATTTTGAAGGAATGCCAACCCCAGCCATGACCTTAAGTATTATTGGTGTTTCCTATTTCTTTTCCTCCTGCACTCTAGCGGGTAGTTTTGAGACACTTGTCATCACAGGTCTGTCCTTAGTATTAGGGCTATGGATGATTAGTAAATTGCCAACCCTTAGTTTTAAAGTTAAAGGGTTATCTGTTTCTGAAAATTGGCAGCGCTACGGATTCTTGGTAGCGACGATTATTGCATTTGCGAGCCTTGGGGTTTCTGGGATTCCCGTGGTTTTAGGAGCTTATCTACTATTTTCCCTTCTCTTGAAAAGCTAGACGCTTTTTACGAAGCTCGAAGTTTTGTCCTAGGTAGACTTTACGAACCATTTCATCAGCAGCGAGTTCTTCAGGAGCACCTGCTTTTAGTATTCTCCCTTCGAACATCAGATAGGAGCGCTCTGTGATAGCGAGAGTTTCTTGAACGTTGTGATCGGTAATTAATATTCCGATGTTCTTATGCTTTAATTGAGCCACTATTCGTTGAATATCTTCAACAGCCACGGGATCAACTCCAGCAAAAGGCTCATCAAGTAAAATGAACTTAGGATCTGTTGCTAAGGCTCGGGCTATTTCTGTTCGTCGGCGTTCTCCTCCAGATAAAAGATCTCCTCGGTTCTTTCTGATATGGGTAAGTGAGAATTCTTCGAGTAACTCCTCCATCTTTTCCTTTTGGGCCACTTTTGAAAGAGCGGTAGTCTGAAGTACACTAAGAATGTTTTCTTCGACACTTAGCTTGCGAAATACAGAGGCTTCTTGGGCAAGATAACCAATACCGTTTTGTGCCCTCTTATACATTGGATAGTCTGTAATTTCTTTGTCATTGAGGTAAATTGAACCACCATTAGGTCGAACAAGTCCTACAATCATATAAAATGAGGTTGTTTTACCGGCACCGTTAGGGCCTAACAACCCTATTATTTCTCCTTGGTTTACTTCTAGAGAAACACTTTTGACAACGGTTCGTTGGTTGTATACTTTTTTAAGATTTGTAGCTCTAAGCTTCACGAGATTCTTTTAAGGCATCTAGATATTCGTAGGCTCTTCGAAGATGTGGGATAACAATAGTTCCGCCAATGAGTGTAGCAATACCTAAGGTTTCTTTTATTTCTTCTGGATTCGCACCAGCGTTACTTGCTCCCTCAATATGATAGCGCACACAGTCATCACACCGAAGAACCGCAGAAGCAACCAAACCTAATAATTCTTTTGTTTTAACATCTAGAGCTCCATCAGCGAAGGCATTGGTGTCTAGATTGAATATACGTTTAATCAGCTTTTGATCATCGCCAAGAATGCGCTCATTCATTTTTGAACGATAGGCATTAAATTCTTCAACTATTGAGTTAGCCATTTGATTTTTGTTTACGAATTACAATTCTTGAAATGAAGATACTAAACTCATATAAGATCAAAACGGGTATCGATACAATTACTTGACTCGCCACATCTGGAGGAGTAATTACCGCCGAAATGATAAAGATGATAACAATCGCAAATTTGCGATACGTTTTTAGGATTTCTGGAGTTACCAACCCAACACGAGTTAGAAAGTATATCAAAATAGGGAGCTCAAACATGATGCCGCAGGCAATTACTGATGCTCTAACCGTTGAAATGTATGAGGATATATCGATTTCATTAGCAACTTCTTGGCTTACCGTATAGGTTCCTAAAAAGTTGATGGACAGCGGAGCAATCACGTAATAACCAAATAGTACTCCTATGAAAAATAGGGATGATGCCACGATGATAAATCCTCTAGAGTGTTTTCGTTCATTTTCGTACAATCCTGGACTAATAAATCGCCATAACTCCCATAATAAGTAAGGGAAACCTACAATTATACCCGCCCAAATTGATGTCCAAATGTGAGCTGAAAATTGCCCAGCCATTGTTCTGTTTTGTAAAGTGAAGGGTAGACTATCTGCACAGAAATCAGAAGTCACTCCAAAGAACATTGCGATTTGACAAAAGAAATGATAGGTCGGAAAATCCATATTCTTAGGCCCAAAAATGATAGTATCAAAAATGAACCCTTTAAAAACGAAAGCGAAAACCGCAATAATCATTATTGCCAGGATAGAACGAATCAGGTGCCAACGAAGCTCTTCTAAATGGTCTAAAAAAGACATCTCGTCTCTACTACTCATACTAAGCCTGCTTGAATCAAGTTATGAAGATGCAAGATACCTACATAATTGCTACCATCAACAACAATTAACTGTGTGATTTCGTTGGAATTCATAATGTGAAGTGCTTCTGAAGCAAGATGGTCAGAACTTATTGATTTGGGATTTGGACTCATAAGTGAAGCGGCTTCAATAGAGTCAAAATCATGACTTTTTTCAAGCATCCGCCTTAAATCTCCATCGGTGATCATTCCCATGATTTTTGTGCCATCACAAACCACTGCACATCCTAAGAGGTTTTTGGAAATCTCAACAATCACCTCCTTAAATGTACTTGAAGGGTGGACCTTAGGTAAAAGCTCGGGATTAATTAAATCTTTGACCTTTAGCGTTAACCTTTTACCTAGACTTCCACCTGGATGGAACTGAGCGAATTGTTCTGCCTTAAACCCTTTACTTTCGAGGGTAGCCACCATTAAAGCATCTCCAAGTGCCAGTTGCACCGTAGTACTTGCTGTTGGAGCTAAATCGTGAGGGCAGGCCTCTTTTTCAACAGGTGTTAGAATGCTAAGAGTAGCCTTTTTACTTATGATTGAGTCTGGATTTGAGGTAATTGCGACAAAGGGTTGATTTAGATTTTTGAGATGTAGTGCTAATGTTTTGATTTCTTCACTACCTCCACTTTTAGAAAGAATAAAAACTAAATCTCCTTCTTGAATCATTCCCAAATCACCATGTACCGCATCTGCCGCATGCATAAATAGGGCTGGAGTTCCTGTCGAGTTGAAGCTTGCAACCCATTTCTGCGCGATCAGTGCACTTTTACCCACGCCACTAACCACAACCCTTCCGTTGAGATTCGTGATCATTTTAATCACTTCTTCAACATTGTCGTTAATGCTGTTCTGGAGATTCTCAAGAGCATCAATCTCTATTTGCAAAACGCGATTAACAATTTCTCTAAGATTTATAGGTTTCTTCAAGGGTAAGCCGGTGAATTGTCAAATATGTGTTAAATTCAAGTACGAAATTACAAATTATACCCCGAATACATCTGAATGGTTAATTGACAAGCAGACTCTGATGATCCTTAACGAAAACGAATTATATCAAACACTTCGAAAATTTTTTGGATTCTCTGAATTTAAGGGATTGCAAAAAGAGGCGATTAGCACCCTTCTTTCAGGTCGAGATACATTTGTAATAATGCCAACTGGAGGAGGTAAGTCTTTGTGTTATCAACTCCCGGCATTAATGTGTGAAGGAACCTCAATTGTGATTAGTCCACTTATTGCACTAATGAAAAACCAAGTTGATGCAATAAGAACCCAGTCTACCGACCCTGGCATTGCACACGTTTTAAACTCTTCACTTACTAAAACAGAAATTCAAACGGTAATCGATGACCTCAGATCAGGGGTTACTAAACTTCTTTTCGTCGCTCCTGAGTCTTTGACTAAGCAGCATAACATTGACTTATTAAAATCGCTTCAACTTTCCTTTGTGGCTATTGATGAGGCGCACTGTATTTCGGAGTGGGGCCATGATTTTAGACCAGAGTACAGAAATATACGAGCAATTATTGATCGATTGTCTCCTGGTATTCCCCTAATTGCACTAACAGCTACCGCTACTCCAAAGGTTCAAGAGGACATTATGAAGAACCTTGGAATGAAAGATGCAATGCTTTTAAAATCTTCTTTTAATCGTCCTAACTTATTTTACGAGGTACGGCCTAAGACGGATCAGGTAAATAGTGATATCGTAAAACTTGTTGCACAACATCCCAGTAAGTCTGTAATTATCTACTGCCTCAGTCGAAAAAAGGTAGAAGAGCTTGCTCAGATTCTCCAGTTGAACGGAATTAAAGCAATTCCCTATCACGCAGGTTTTGATGCAAAGACACGTGCCCAGTATCAAGATCAATTTTTGATGGAAGATGTGGATGTCGTCGTAGCCACAATTGCCTTTGGAATGGGAATCGATAAACCCGATGTTAGGCTAGTGATTCATTACGACATGCCAAAGAGTATTGAAAGCTATTATCAAGAAACAGGTAGAGCGGGTAGAGATGGAGGCGAAGGTATTTGTATTGCTTTTTACTCTTCTAAGGACATCGAAAAGTTAGAAAAATTCAGTTCAGGCAAACCCATAGCTGAACAAGAGGTTAGTCAAGCCTTATTGCAAGATGTAATCGCTTATGCAGAAACTTCGTTATCCAGACGAAAATTTATTCTTCATTATTTCGGAGAAGAATTTGATGAGGTAAATGGGGAAGGAGCCGATATGGATGATAATGCTAGGAATCCTAGAGAGCTCTTCGAGGCTGGTGAAGAGGCCGCTCTTGTACTCGATGTCGTTCAGAAGACTACAGAAAAATTTAAAAGCAAAGAAATTGTTCGGATTCTAAGAGGAAAACCAAATGCGATGATCAGCTCCCATAAAATAGAGGATAAACCTATTTTTGGATGCGGTCATGCGCACAAATCGTTTTTTTGGCATGCATTGGTTCGGCAGCTTGTTATCGCTGGGTATTTGCGTAAGTCAATTGAAAATTATGGGATTCTTCAAATTACCGATAATGGGTTTGAGTTTTTAAAATCACCATCTAGTTTTCAAATGGTTTTAGATCGTGATTATGATCAGGAAGTAGCTGAAATACATCAGGAGAAATTAAACACCGGTGGTACCGATGATAAGCTTTTATCACTTTTAAAAGCACTGAGAAAGAGAGAGGCTGATAAGCATGGAGTGCCCCCCTACATTATTCTTCAAGATCCTTCGCTTGAAGAAATGGCTTTAAAGTATCCTACTACTAAAGAAGAATTGGGACAAATACAAGGAGTAGGAGATGCTAAAGCTAAACGTTATGGCCAGCCTTTTGTGAATTGCATCGCAGATTATGTTGAACAAAATGATATTGTTAAACCTGATGAACTTGTCGTTAAATCAGCAGGCTCAAACTCGGGCTTGAAACTATATATTATTCAAAGTGTAGATCGAAAATTGCCTTTTGATGATATTGCCTCTTCTAAAGGGATAAGTCAAGATGAGCTACTACAAACTATGGAGCAGATTGTTTTTAGCGGAACAAAGTTAAATATTGGTTATTGGGTTGATGAGTTGCTTGATGATGATTCACAAGAAGAACTTCACGATTATTTCATGGAGTCTAGTTCGAATCGCCTTGAAGATGCAATCGCTGAGTTAGAAGAAGATTTCGAAGAAGACGAGATTAGGTTGTATCGTATTAAATTCTATTCTGAACAGGCTATTTAATAGTTGTTTTTCGAATCAAAACGTAACTTTGAGACATGACTCCAGTTTATTTTGATAACGCTGCCACGACTGCACTTAGACCAGAAGTTGTAACTGCGATTACAGAATCTTTAAACGATCAATTCGGCAATCCGTCATCTACCCATTCATTTGGAAGATCGTCAAAGGCCTTGATAGAGAAGGCTAGAAAATCAATCGCGACAACCTTAGGTGCTAAGCCTAGTGAAATTTACTTCACCTCTGGCGGAACAGAAGCAGACAATATAGTAATTCGTTGTGCAGCGAGAGATTTAGCAGTGAAACGAATAATCACTTCACCTATAGAACATCATGCAGTTCTACATGCAGCGGAAACGGTCGCGGCGGAATATGGTATTGAATTAGAGCTGGTGAATATCGACGACAGGGGATATGTTGATCTCAATGATTTAGAGCAGCGACTCTCATGCGAAAATGCTCCTAGGACATTAGTGAGTTTAATGCATGTTAATAATGAAATAGGAAATTTACTCGATATCGAAAAAGTTGCTGAATTATGTGAAATATATCATGCCCTTTTTCATTCTGATACAGTTCAATCTGTGGGTCACTATCATTGGGATTTATCAAAAACACCAGTGCATTTTATTTGTGGAGCAGCACATAAATTTCACGGACCAAAGGGTATCGGGTTTTTATACATGCGTTCTGATATTCATTTGAATTCTTTAATAGTCGGTGGAGGACAAGAAAAAGGTTTTAGAGCTGGTACTGAGAGCGTTCATAATATTTTGGGTATGGAAAAGGCTTTCTCTTTAGCTTATGAAAATTTGGCTAACGAGAAAGAATATGTGCAGTCTTTAAAAAATAGATTTATCGAGGGAATTCGCACACGTTTTCCTAAGGCGATTTTCAATGGCGGATGTGATAATTTTGATCGCAGCACTTACACTCTTGTAAACTTAAGATTTCCAATTACAGGTGATAAATCTACATTACTATTATTTCATTTGGATTTAAAAGGTATTGCGTGTTCTCAAGGTAGCGCTTGTCAATCTGGAAGTAATACAGGTTCTCATGTGCTTCGCGCGATCGATGCTGATGAATTCCCATCACTTCGTTTTTCTTTCTCTATTTTCAACACGATTGAAGAAGTCGATTACGTGCTCGATGTTTTAATCGATTACTTGGCGTAGGGAAAGTTTCTTGCAATTTGTTTCATCATTTTTTCGACGAGTTCTCTAGTATTTTTACCCGTAGTTCTGTCGATGACTTTTTCGTGTCTCCATAGTAGTTTTGAAGACCCACCGTCGACTAGCTTCAGTGTGATTCGACCAAAAGAGGGAGATAATACCCACAAATCAATCCAAGAAAACTGATCTTCGATACCTTCTGATAGTAAAACGCTTAGTGAAAGACTACCACGAATAACAGCGTCAACCTTAAGTCTGCTTGCTAAATCTTTCGACTCCATTAGAAGTGAGCTTCGATAATCGATTCCAGATGAACGCATAAGCGCTTTAGTTTCTTCGTAAGGTTGGATTTGTACACTTAGCGACTCGATTTGATTTGCGATGTAAAACGTAAGTTCTTTTTGTAAACTAATACCTTCTTCCTCAGAAAGTTGTCTTCGTTTCAATTCTGATAAAGAAAGATCTAAGTCAATATCAAACGGAACTATTGCAACTAACCGATGCGTCTCGGTTATATTACCAAATTCGGGATGTATAAAGCTGCTTTTCTGTCCAACTGAGAAATATGGGGTTAGAAGGCTAACTAAAACGCTAAATAGTAATTTCTTCATACTAATTGATAGTGATACTAAATGTTTCTTTACTCTTATTCCCCAAAAGATCTTCAATCTCAAATTCGAGTCTGTGAACCCCAGGAATTAACAAAATATCTGAGGTATCAAAGGTAAAGCGATTCTTCTTAGGCTCGTGCTCGAATAAAATCCACTGTCCATCTAAATGTCCCTCGAAGCTTTTTATCCCTGTTTCTTGATCTTGTGCTTCTATTTCGAGATAGCGATACCCATTGATTTCTTGACCTGAACTGAAGTTTCTTGGAATAATTAGCGGAGCAATCGAATCATAGGCAAAATAATAGTCTCCAGTATTACGCAGATTTAATGTAAGCGTATCAGAGTCGACCTTTCGGATAAAATTAGTGCCCTTTTCCCCTTTTTTTCCTAGAAAGGCGTAATTAAACCAGTTTGACTGTTGTTTTAATTCTTTCGGAATGATTTTAAGTAATAAAGGGTTTCTAACAAGCACGTCCTTTGGTCCGATGTAAAGAGTGTCTTCAGAAATACTGAAGTTGATCATCTCAGGACTGTATATACTATTTTCGACTGCAATCAATTGAGCCTCTAAACGCCTGTTTTTAATTTTTTGGTTTACAGCCATATTACCCTTAGAGGAGGTCATAGTTTTGACTTCATTGATTCCCTTAGTAATCCAGTGCACACTACTACTGTTATCAGAATAATCACTTAGGACTAGCGTCCAATGATCAATTTTCCCAACCTCAGCCGAAAAAAGTTCCTTTTTTGGAGCATTTTTAAAAAAACCAAGTGGGTTATTTTGCTCCTTGGTTGTTAAAAGAATGCGGTTGTTTGATGATTCATAGAAATGATAATCAATGCTCTTATTGATTAAGGGATTTTCTGTGAAATTAAATCGGTCAATGACGATTTCGGATACAATGCTATCGTTGCGCATTAACTCTAATCGATACCAACCGTTCTTATTGGCAGAGAGATCTAGCCGGTCGAAGGACTGAACACCAAACCCATAATAGTCTTGAACGCTAATCGTGTCCATTGCACGGTATTCAACACGTTCTTTTACGGTTTGTAAACTAATCATTGTTCGATTTTCGAAGACAGTAACAATTTGAGGATCTTCTGATTCAAATAGATAGAGTGCTTGTATTGTAGGTGGGTCGTTATCGGTTGCCTCTAGACCAAATTGAAGTGGATTCATAGGCTCTTCTGAGTCTAGGTCTCTCACTTCGAAATGAAGATGGGGTCCGAATGAATTCCCAGTATTCCCTGAATATCCGATGATTTCCCCTCTCTTTACCGGGATTTGATTTGGTCTTAGATAGCGCTGTATCTGGTAGGTTTGATGTAGGTACTGCTCACTTTTTATATAAGCTTGAATTTTTGGACTGAATCGGTTCAGATGGGCGTAAACAGTTGTTGTACCTAGTTCAGGATGGTCTAGGTAAAGCACTTTACCGTAACTTCTAG
>JAAZVG010000027.1 GCA_018623655.1 Flavobacteriaceae bacterium | reverse complement strand
GGAGATATAATCTGAGGGAGTATACCCCCCCAATACTTCCTGCTGTTTTAGCAATCGAGTTTCACGGGTTTCCATATCTATTTCATAGATACTCCCCGGGAGGGTCATTGAATTGTAATAATAGCGTAGTTTGGTCGTTTTAAATTCTGGATTTTCATGAATATCGCATACATAAGTCTCGCCTTCCATAGCAACCGTATAGAACGAATGATCATCCCATTGATAAATCTGAAGGTAAGTCAATCCCCTCTTACGCTCAGATAGCACATAAAATTTTTCAAAAAACTCTACATCTTCTAAAAGAATCTCTGGGCGGTGCGGAATAAACGTTTCCCAATGGTCACTTTCAGTTGCCGAAATTGATGTTTTCATCAATTTGAAATTCGTTGCCCCATCCTTATTTGTAAGCAGATAGAAATGATCTTCGTAGTGATCAAGGCTATATTCTAATCCACGCTCTCTCTTTGAAAAAATTTGGAATTGGGAGTTAGGATCATTCGATTTTATAAAGCGATATTCTGTGGTTAACGTTGAAGACGAAACAATGAAAATGTAATCTTCACTTTTTGGCTTAAAAACCCCCACATTAAAAGTTTCGTCCTGCTCTTCAAACACTAAATCATCTTCTTCTGAGGTTTGGCCTATTTGATGACGATAGACTCGATAACTTCGAAGGGTTTTTGGGTCCTTTTTTACATAAAAAAACGTTTTATTATCAGAGGCCCAGCAAGCGGTTCCAGTGGTATTTTCAATGACATCGTCTAATAACTGGCCTGTCTCTAAATTTTTAATTTTAAGAGTATACTGTCTTCGCGAAACAATATCCTCTGCGTATAATGCAAGTTGATTATCAGGACTCACTTTCAGTCCTTTAAAATGGTAATACGAAAAGGAAGAAGCAAGCTCATTAACATCGAATAGCAACTCCTTACCCTCGCCATTCTCGCTTTTAAAACGGGAATAAATTGGATACTCTTTACCCTCCTTATATTCACTTTGATACCAAAAACCATTTTTGAAAAGTGGAAGCGAACGATCGTCCTCCTTAATTCGACTTCTCATCTCCTTGTAAAGAGATTCCCTAAAAGGTTCAAGATGTGCAGTATCGCGATTAAAATATTCGTTTTCCTTCTTGAGATAGTCTAAAAGCTCAGGATGGTCACGATCACACATCCAATAAAAAGGATCGTCCCTTTCATGATTATGTTGTACTATTTTCTTTGGGTACTTCGGTGCTTTGGGGGGTGTATTACGGTGCTCCACTAAATTAATTCCAACTAAAATTACACATTGCCTCTTGTCCTATTGGAGATCCGTCAGGTATTCGAACAGACGACTCATTAGACTTGTATCCGGTGGGATTACCAATAAAACGTTCTACTTGCTTTTTTAGGTATATAGCTGTGGGATCCGTTGCACTATTTTCAAGATGAGTTTTAAGACGCATCATTTCTAATAAAATAACTTCGGTTACCTGCGGATAAACCTTCTCTGAAGAAGACAACTTCATGAGTTCATCTAAAGTTTGCCAAGCCACAATCTCTTCTACAGCGTTGTAATACCGATCTTTCGAATTCATGTTTCGAACCGTTGCGTCTAGAAGCGATTTAATCATCTCTTGAAGAGATAATTGGTTTTTGTCAAATAAACCCTGTTGATAGACCCGATTGGCTCTTTCTGGATGCAATAATAATTTTAAGGTTGTTGAGGCTGCGGTCTCGGCTGCTGCCAACGGGTCGAAAGCCACGCCCAATTTAGATTCGAAAGACTCACGGGTTCGACCATAACCATAGGTTCTAGGACCAAAAATCGATCGTAAATACTCGGGGATTTCCAAAACTTCAGGGTCAAGCGTTCTAATTAGCGCCTTCAGTGCTTTTTCTTGATCTTTTCGACTTACCTGATGGTGAAACTCCGTTGCATCTGTGTATGAATAACTATAATCAATACCACCTATTAACTTAGAAACCGCTTCGGTTTGATACCGGTGCGCAAAATATAAAGGAACAAAAACATCTTCTAAAAATGCCATAGGGGAATGCTCAGGGACATTGTCCAATGAAAAACGACTAATTGCCTTCGCTCTTAGATCGAGTAAACGATACAATTCTTCAGTAATATCGGTTCCATTGTCCCAAAGATGAGCCGTAGCACTTGCAGATCCAGCTGGTCGTGCATCTGAATCGGTTAAATATCGTAATCCTGCCTTCTCAGCACTTTCTAAAATCTCCTGCAACGCTTGACTTTCATCAATACCATCACCGAAGTCGCTATAGGCATAGGCAACAGAAACTTTATCCCAGGCTCCTATTCCTATATCATAGGCTTCACTAAAATCAAATTGATCTCCAGCTCCTTCTAAAACCAGCGGATGTGGATAATCCATTACCGAAGCACGATCATTTGTACTCGCAGCAAAATTGTGCGCAAAACCTAAAGTGTGACCAATTTCATGAGCAGATAACTGTCTGATACGATTCAGGGCCATATCTAACATGGTTTGCTCGTGGATACTTAATTTGTTGTAAGGTTGATTATAAAGACCTTGAGCAATAAGATAATCTTGACGAATTCGGAGGCTACCAAGGCTTACATGCCCTTTCAATATTTCACCGGATCTAGGGTCGGTAACACTCGAACCATAACTCCAACCTCTTGTGGATCGATGAACCCATTGAATTACGTTATATCGAATATCTAAAGGGTCAGCATCGTCTGGAAGCATTTTCACTTGAAAAGCATCTTTGTATCCGATGGCTTCAAAAGCCTGGTTCCACCAACGACCACCTTCTAAAAGAGCGGTTCTAACAGGTTCTGGTGTACCATTATCTAAATAATAAACAATAGGCTCTATTGCCTCACTTATCGCTGCATTGGGATCTTTTTTCTCTAATCGGTGTCTGCGAATAAAATCTTTAGCTGTACCTCCATTCACCGGCGAAGCATAGTCGAAAAATCGGAACGGATAAGCACCCGATCTAGCGTCAAAAGATCTCATCTCAAACCCACCCAATTCGGGTAATTCAATGAACGAGTGCATTTGAGTTACACTCACTAAGCTTGCATCAGGGGTAACTGACCTTATTTCGTAACTCTTAGGTTTACCTGAGAAGGTCAACAAAACATCTATCAAAATATTCTTTTCAAATGACTTCGAGCGCGCTCTGTGATGCGCAGAACGTGATAAATCTAGTTGATAATTTCCTTGACGAGTAGCCGATAAACGATCAATAACTCCATGAGCATCTCTTAACAATAAAGGATTTAAGTCGATAAGAAAAGATCCATCTTCGGCCGTTTCCAGAATGGTAAATCCAGCGATTACAGATTTAGCAAAAGCCTGATTTACAGAAGCTTTTTCAAGAACATTTTCACTAAGTGCACGATAATCCTGATTAGGTTCTATAAGAAGTAATTTATTACCGGCCTTTTTGAAATAAACAACTTTGGTCGCACCTAGTTGCCCCCTATCGAGACCGATATCATTACTACCAACCCCACTACTAAGAGCAGTAACATATAATAGTTCTTCCTCGAGACGATCAACCTTCATAAATAAGCGATCCTCTGAATCATCGTAATAAGTAGTCAAAAATCCGGGGATAGCCTTTAAATCCTTAACAATATTGAAGTCTTGTGCAAGGAGTGCTGACGGAATAAAAACAAACAAGAAAAACGTTTTTAAAAGATGTAGCCTTTTCATTTGATAATAAATTGAAGGGTTTAAATTATTCAATTTTTAGACAATAGCAGGAGACTAATAAGTATTTTTGCCATTGAAATTCTTACCAAGTAGCTATGAGTCGAACAGAACGACAAAAAGATCTTTTTGAACGCCTAGGTGCGTTAAGGAGGTATCTTTGACATAGATGGCAAAAAAATTGCTATCGAAAATGAGACTGAAAAAACTTTGGTAGCTGGTTTTTGGGATGACCCCAAGTCAGCACAAGAGCAGATGAAGAAGCTCAAAATTCTTGAATCATGGGTAGCCCAGTTTAAGGAAGCTGAAGAACGCTACAGCGAAGTAGAAGTTCTTGCAGAGTTTATCTCACTCGGAGAAGCTACCGAAAATGATGTCAACAAAGCATTAGAGGAACTCGAAAAACAAATTGAGGATTTAGAGTTTAAGAACATGCTTTCAGAAGAGGGTGATGATTTAACCGCTGTCCTTCAAATAACCGCTGGGGCTGGTGGTACAGAAAGTTGTGATTGGGCATCAATGCTAATGAGGATGTATTTGATGTGGGCTAATTCGCAAGGATACAGTGTCAAAGAACTCAACTTTCAAGAAGGAGATGTTGCGGGAATAAAAACCGTTACTATCGAAATTAATGGTCCTTTCGCATTTGGCTGGCTCAAAGGAGAAAACGGTGTGCATAGACTTGTGCGCATATCTCCTTTTGACAGTAACGCTAAGAGACATACTTCGTTTGCCTCGGTTTATGTATATCCTTTAGTTGATGACAGTATTTCTATTGAAGTTAACCCTGCAGATATTGAAATCACAACGGCTAGATCTAGCGGTGCTGGCGGACAGAATGTAAACAAAGTAGAAACTAAAGTACAATTGGTTCATAAACCGACAGGTATTCAAATCAGCTGTTCTGAATCTCGTTCTCAGCACGACAATAGAGCTACAGCCATGCAAATGTTACGATCTCAACTTTATGAAATCGAACTACGAAAGAGAATGGAAGCCCGTCGTGAAATCGAAGACTCTAAGATGAAGATTGAATGGGGTTCTCAGATTAGAAATTATGTGATGCAACCCTATAAACTAGTAAAAGATGTTCGTACTAGCGTTGAAACGGGTAATGTTGAAGCAGTAATGAATGGAGAAATTGACCTTTTCTTAAAAGCATTTCTCATGTCTAACGGACAAAAACAAACCGAAGATGAATTTTAAAAATATCCGCATGAAAAAAAAATTTAACGTTCCCAAAATTGTTTTGGCATTGTTATTGGTTCTAGGAAGTCTAGAAAGTGTCCAAGGACAATTTGGAATGGGTGGTTTCGGTGGTTATGGATATAACCCCTACAGTGGAATGGGTAGAATGCGAAGCAGTGTACCAAGAGCGAATGTAGCTGCTGAACCTGATGCTCCTTTAACCGCTGAAGAAATTACCGAACTTGAAATGGTTAAGGTTAAAGAAGTCCTAGTAATTGACCCATTTGAAGAAGCCATTCTGAGATCAATTGTGCTCGAATTCACTAAAAAGAGAATTGAGTTGCAGATCTTAAAAGGTGATCCAAAGACACTGTCTGAATCGTTTCGAAAACTAAATGACTTAGAAAACGAGCGATTGAAAACAGAATTGTCGTTGGCTACCTACGAAAAACTCTTAGAACTAAAAGAACGTAATTTCAAAAAGCTAAAGGATAATTCAGAAAAGAAAAGAAAAAAGAAAAAAAAGAAGAGCTGAATTAATTCTTAATGAGAAAATACTTCATCGCACTTTTCTGTGTTCTTGGAATACTTAGTGCAAAGGCCCAAGGGTCAAACCGTCAAATGTCGACGATGACTCCTATTACTATTACCGGAAACGTAGTCGATAAAGACAGTGGGCAACCTTTAGAATATGCCACTCTAGTATTACAAAGTGTTCGAATGCCTGATCGGGTTACCGGAGGTATCACCAATGAGTCAGGAAAATTTTCGGTAGAAACGCTACCAGGACTGTATCATATCCGTGTAGAATTTTTATCATTCAAAACCTATTCACAAGAAAATGTGAGAATTACGGCCTCTACCGATTTAGGTCAAATCGCGCTTGAGGCAGATGTCGCTCAGCTTGAGGAAGTTGAAGTTGTTGCAGAACGAACTACCGTTGAATTAAGACTGGATAAAAAAGTTTATAATGTAGGGCAAGACCTAACTGTTAAGGGAGGATCGGTTACTGATGTGCTTGACAACGTGCCTTCAGTAAGCGTTGACGTAGAGGGTAACATCTCACTTAGAGGTAATGAAAGTGTGCGTATTTTAATCAATGGGAAACCATCTGCCCTCTCAGGTTTGAGTAATGACGCACTCCGTCAACTACCCGCAGAAGCCATAGAGAAGGTAGAAGTGATTACGAATCCATCTGCTAGATATGATGCAGAAGGAACAGCAGGAATCCTAAATATTGTCTTAAGACAAGAAAAAACAAAAGGTTTAAACGGATCGGTCACCGTAAATGTGGGAACTCCTGAAAATACAGGTAGTAACTTAAACTTAAACCTCAGAAGAAAATCATTCAACTTATTCTCAAACACTTCATACCGAAGTAACAATAACCCCGGAAATTCTTCCAATCTTCAAACCAACTTTAACCGCGATGGCAGCATTGCTAGTTACCAAGATGAGTTCGGAAGAAATGAACGTATTCGCGAAGGGTTTAACACCAATATTGGGCTAGAACTCCTTTTAGACAGAAAGACTTCCTTTACGCAAACCTTTTTTTACAGGAATAGTGATGGGGAAAATTTGAGCACCGTTGAATTTTTTAATTACGACAATGATCGCCTCCCAACGATTTCAAGATTGCGATTGAATTTTGGAGATGAAACCGATGTTACTTATCAGTATTCAGCGAATTTCGTGAAAGATTTCAAGAAGGACGGTCAAAAATTAACGGCTGATTTTCAATATTCTACTGGAGAAGAAATAGCTAACTCAGGAATTGATGAAAGTGTTTTAAGTGACGAAACCATCTTTATTCCTTCAGAGGCAACTTACAGCAGTGAAGAACAGATTAATCGTTTATTCCAATTCGATTATGTCAACCCAATCGGAGAAAATAACAGTGGGCAATTTGAATTTGGATATCGGGGAACTTTTAACGACTTCTATACCGATTTTGAACTACAACTACAAGAAGAAGCTAACGGCCCCCTCTTTAGAGACCCTAACACTAGTAATCAATTAGTGTATAAAGAGTACGTGAATGCGGGATACGTTCAATTAGGTAACAAATTTGGAAAGGTTTCATTATTAGGTGGACTACGTGTCGAAAATTCGGCAATTACTGTTAATTCATCGGGTGATTTTGGACAAGACAATAACAAAAAAGAATACACGAATTGGTTTCCTTCTCTATTTTTAGGGTATGAATTTTCTGAAACCGAGCAACTTACGCTAAGCTACAGTAGACGTCTTAGAAGACCTAGATCTTGGTTTATTAACCCTTTTGTACGTCGAAATAGTAATACCAATCTATTTGTTGGTAATCCCGATCTTGACCCTACCTACTCTGGTGCATTTGATTTAGGTTATCTAAAGCGCTTTGGAAAACTAACATTGAATACCTCTGCTTACTATAACAAGAGTACGGGTGTGTTTCAATTTGTTGTTCAAGAGACTGGAGATTTCGTAGAAATTGATACCGGTGATGGTGAGATTGTAAGTGTTCCCGTGCAGCTCAGAAGCCCTATAAATCTTGCGACTGAGTACCGATATGGTGGAGAATTAACCACTTCTTACTCTCCAAAACGCGGTATGAGATTCTCTTGGAATGTTAATGTATTTCAACAACAATTACAAGGTAATTTCTCTTATACTAATAGTTTAGGCGAAGAGATAACACAAAACTTTGATACGGAGAACTTCAGTTGGTTCAGTAGAATAAGTGGGCAATTTCCACTTCCTGGAAAAATCAACTTTCAAACCAATGCATTCTACAGGGGACCATCGGTTAACCCACAAGGGAAGAACAAAGGGATATTGTCGGTAAATCTAGCAATGAGTAAAGAAATTCTCAATGATAAAGGATCTATTTCATTTAATGTAAGCGATCTTTTTAATCAGAGAAAACGTATATCAGAAACTAGAACATTTAACGTTTTTACTGAAAGTGAAAGTCAATGGAGACAACGTCAAACTACCCTAACCTTTAGATATCGTTTCAACGAACAAGAAGGTCAAAAAAATAACCGAAGAAGACCAAATATGGAACAAGGTGGAGGTGGTGAAGAATTTGAATTCGGAAATCCATAAATGAAAAAGAAATCAAAAAAAAGGCTCGATATCTCGAGCCTTTTTTTCTATAAACAGTCATTTACGACCGATGAGTTTCTTTTTCTTTTTTCTTTTCTTTTAAGTATTCAATAAAACTGCCTGTCAGCCAATACGGAATAACAAAGGTTAACAAAAAAATCATTAACCAGAAACCTATGGTTAGAATGCTCAAGAAAGCGATGAATCCTAAATACTGATCAAATTCAATCATTGTAGTCTTAAATTATACCGCGAATATAAGGCGTTTTAAGATTTCGCTGCAAGCAAAAAGGGATAATTCAAGGTAAAAATAATAGAAGTGGTTAACTTTGAAAATCAAAGCGATACATCATGGACTATAGAATTGAGAAGGATACCATGGGTGAAGTGCAAGTTCCCAAGGATGTTTATTGGGGAGCTCAAACCCAACGGTCAATGAATAACTTTAAAATTGGCCAACAAGGATCAATGCCTAAAGAAATTATCTACGGATTCGCCTATTTAAAAAAGGCCGCAGCCTATGCTAATTGTGAATTGGGGGTTCTTGATTCTAAAAAGAGAGACTCGATTGCTACAGTCTGCGATGAAATTTTAGAAGGAAAGTTAGACGAGCAGTTTCCACTGGTCATTTGGCAGACAGGATCAGGTACTCAAAGTAATATGAATGTCAATGAAGTAATTGCTAATAGAGCACACGTACTCGAAGGAAATATACTCGGCGAAGGGACTCGTACTTTAAGCCCTAATGATGATGTAAACAAATCACAATCGTCTAACGACACCTTCCCTACGGGTATGCATATTGCGATTTATCAAAAAATCGTTTCAGAATCGATTCCAAAAATCGATTCGTTAAAAAAAGCCTTAAATCAGAAAGCTAAAGCTTTTAGCAATGTGGTTAAGATAGGACGTACCCACCTGATGGACGCCACCCCTCTCACTTTAGGTCAAGAATTTTCAGGCTATGTGTCTCAACTAGATTTTGGCTTAAATGCCTTAAGTAGATCACTTGACCATCTATCACAATTAGCACTTGGAGGTACCGCTGTAGGTACAGGACTAAATACCCCAAAGGGTTACGATGTTTTAGTTGCTAAATACATAACCGAATTTACGGGTTTCCCTTTTGTAACAGCTGATAATAAATTTGAAGCTTTAGCTGCTCACGATGCACTCATCGAATCGCACGGGGCATTGAAACAGCTCGCCGTTTCGATCAATAAGATCGCCAATGATATTCGATTAATGGCATCAGGACCAAGATCAGGAATTGGAGAACTTATTTTACCTGCAAACGAGCCAGGAAGTTCAATCATGCCAGGCAAAGTCAACCCTACACAAGCAGAAGCAATTACAATGGTTTGCGCGCAAGTTATGGGTAATGATGTCGCAGTTACCATTGGTGGTACCCAAGGGCACTATGAGCTTAATGTGTTCAAACCTATGATGGCGGCGAATGTACTTCAATCAGCGACACTTCTTGCTGACGCTGCTCATAGTTTTGAAGTGAATTGTGTGGTGGGAATCGAACCGAACCATGAAAGGATTAAAACGCTATTAGACAACTCGCTAATGCTGGTAACGGCTTTAAATACGAAAATTGGGTATTACAAAGCGGCAGAAATAGCGAATGCTGCTCACGAGAGAGGAACTACGCTCAAAGAAGAAGCCATTCGATTAGGTTATGTGAGTGAAGAAGATTATGATCGTTTTGTTCGTCCTGAAGATATGACTGGCCATTAAATTATGAAATAGATGCAATAAAAAAGGCTCCCAAATTGGGAGCCTTTTCTATGGTTGGTAAAACTTAAAATTACTTTAAGAAGAATTTTGAAGTTCCGATTAGTTCTAAATCATTGTCGTATACATTGACCATGTAGTTTCCTTTGGCAAATTCACCAGTTGCAGAACCAACATAATCGCATACGTCTAAAATGTCATTCTCGTAATAGAATGCTGTCACTTTGCTTACTGAAAGAGTACGGCTATTTACAGAAACTGACTCAGAAGCACCGACTAAACTACCATCAGGTCCTAAAACCTCGATAAAGAAGTTTTTATCACCCGCTTGGGCAATTGCGTTGTCTCTTACTGTAAAGCAAACTTTAAAGTTGTCAGTTCGACGCGCACGTTTAACACTTTTAAAGTTACCGTTGTTTTTTACTCTAACCGATTGAACGTTCAAAGACTCTAAACGAAGCTGGGCTGCGATGCGGTTCTCTTGCTCAAGAATGATGTTTTGCTGTACGATTGAATCGTTTAACGCAGCGATACGGTCTAACTCTTTTTGGGTTGCTTCATTAAGAGACTGTAGTGCGATGTTACTCGCAGTTAAAGAATCTAAACGAGCCATTAAAGTAGCGCGCTCTTTTCTTAACTGATACACTTGACGACGAAATCTAGAAAGTGTTGCAACGTCAGCTTTTAAAGATTTAACAGAATCAATGTAGCTAGCGATCTCTCCACGAGCAGCTAATAACTCTTCGCTAAGAGCATTAGTCTCAAGAATCGACTTGTCATAATCTGACTTCAGTCCTTCTAACTCTTGAACAACTTCCGCTTTTTCTGCATTTAAAGCTTCTTCTGTTTTTTTACCGCTGATGTAAAGGCTAATTGCAAAAGCTGCAGCGGCTACAAATAGGATACCTAATATTGCGGGTAACGCTTTAGATCCTGATTTTTCCATAATGATATTAATTTAAAGTCTTTAACTATGCTGCAAATATAGTAGGATTCTTTGCAAATGGGCAAGTTTTAGCAGTTATCGAATTAATTTTTTGTATTTGATACGTTTAGGTGTCACCTCTTTTCCTAATCGCTTTTTCCGATTCTCTTCGTAATCCGTGAATGAACCTTCGAAGAAATATACTGATGAATTACCCTCAAAAGCTAGAATATGTGTGCATATTCGATCTAAAAACCAACGGTCATGTGAAATAACTACAGCACATCCGGCAAAATTTTCAAGACCTTCTTCGAGAGCTCTTAATGTATTGACATCTAGATCGTTAGTAGGTTCGTCAAGTAATAATACATTTCCTTCCTCTTTTAGGGTCATTGCTAGATGCAGTCGATTTCGTTCGCCTCCTGAAAGCAATTTGACCTTTTTATTTTGTTCACTCCCAGAGAAATTAAATCGACTGAGGTAAGCTCTCGAATTAACTTCTCTTCCCGACATTAAAATAAGCTCTTGTCCATCTGAAAAATTTTCCCAAATTGTTTTTTCAGGATCAATATTACTGTGACTTTGATCAACGTAGGCTACTTTGGCCGTTTCACCTATTTCAAAAGATCCGTCATCAGGAGACAGTTCTTCCATAATCATTTTAAAAAGGGTCGTCTTACCTGCCCCATTAGGTCCGATTACTCCCACAATTCCAGCTTGTGGTAAATTAAAGCTTAAATCTTCGTAGAGTAGACGATCACCAAAACCTTTTTTGATAGCCTTTGCCTCAATTACTGTGGTACCCAATCGTGGACCATTAGGTATATAAATTTCAAGCTTTTCTTCTAGTTGTTTTTGATCTTGACTCAAGAGCTTGTCATAATTATTTAGGCGTGCCTTTTGCTTTGTTTGTCTGCCCTTCGCTCCTTGTCTTACCCACTCTAATTCACGTTCAAGTGTTTTTTGACGCTTGCTTGCTTGCTTGCTTTCTTGCTCTAAACGTTTTGTTTTCTGATCGAGCCAAGACGAGTAATTCCCTTTCCAAGGAATTCCCTCTCCTCTGTCTAATTCTAGAATCCAACCTGCTACATTATCTAAGAAATAACGATCATGAGTTACTGCAATAACCGTTCCTGAATATTGTGACAGGTGCTGTTCTAGCCATAATACAGATTCAGCATCTAAGTGGTTTGTAGGCTCATCTAGCAAAAGAACATCTGGCTGTTGTAACAATAATCGACATAAGGCCACTCTTCTTCGCTCACCACCAGATAACACAGAAATAGGGGTTTCAGGTTCAGGTGTTCTCAAAGCATCCATTGCAATTTCTAATCGAGTATCTAATTCCCAAGCATTACTTGCGTCAATTTGATCCTGCAATCGCGCTTGTTCATCCATAAGCTTTTGCATTTTATCTGCATCCTCATAAACTTCTGGAAGCCCGAATAAATTGTTGATTTCATTATATCGATCGAGTATAGCAACTGTTTCAGCAGCACCTTCACGAACAATATCGATAACGGTTTTCGTCTCGTCTAATTGAGGTTCTTGCTCTAAATAACCAACGGTATATTCGGATGAAAAAACAACATCGCCTCTATAATTAGTATCTAATCCAGCAATAATCTTAAGCAATGTCGATTTACCCGAGCCGTTTAAACCGAGAATACCAATCTTAGCACCATAGAAGAAGCTGAGATAAATATTATTTAAAACTGGAGTTTGAGCACCCGAAAAGGTTTTAGTCACTCCGGACATGGAAAAAATTACCTTCTTATCGTCTGACATACTTTGGTCTAATATTATAATCTACACTCTCCCTTTTAAGGCATTAAATACCCACGCGATAGCAAAAAAACCAATTCCTACAGTTGCAAATCCCCATCCGGCAACTTCATCATATTTAAACGCAGCCATTGCTAGGAGAATAACTCCCATTAAGATCATTAGAAAGGTTGCGTAGGCTAAAACGGTGTTTTTATTCATGGTTTTCATTTTGTTGTACGGCTCAAAGTTCGTAAAAATGGCGTAATAAATTGTACCTTCACAGCATAATTGCGATTCCTCCAAAAAGGTATTAGCACGTGAAGAAAAAGACTAAAAAACAACTTGAGAACGAAATTGCTCATCGCAACGCAGTCAAAGAACTGAATACTGTTTTGAACAAGGTTTATCTCGGTGGTGGAACAAAGCGTTTAGATAAAAAAAGAGCAGAAGGAAAGCTTACCGCGAGAGAACGCGTTTCATATCTTTTAGATAAAAACACGCCATCTCAAGAGATCGGTGCCTTAACCGCACATGACTTATATCAAGATCATGGTGGTTGTCCTTCAGCTGGGGTAGTCATTATTTTAGGATACGTGAGCGGCCGATTGTGTATCGTTGTGGCTAATGACGCTACTGTTAAGGCTGGAGCGTGGTTTCCTTTAACAGCAAAAAAGAATCTAAGAGCCCAAGAGATAGCCATTGAGAACAAAATCCCTATTCTTTATTTAGTGGATAGTGCAGGTATTTACTTACCCCTTCAAGATGAAGTATTCGCAGATAAGGAACATTTTGGGAGAATCTTCAGAAACAACGCAAAGCTGAGTGCCATGGGGGTTCCTCAACTCTCCGCGGTTTTGGGATCTTGTGTGGCTGGAGGAGCCTACCTGCCTATAATGAGCGATGAAACAGTCATGGTTGAAGGTGCTGGGTCAATCTTTCTAGCGGGCCCATATCTCGTCAAAGCAGCAATTGGAGAGACTGTTGATGTAGAAACACTAGGGGGTGCTCATACGCACAATGCAATTTCTGGTGTTGCAGATTATAAAGCCAAAGATGACAAAGAAGCCTTAGATATTCTAAAGCACTTGGTAGGTTCTTTAAAACAACCGAAAACAGCAGGTTTTGATCGCATAAAAAGTGTGCTTCCGAGTATACCCGCAGAAGAGATTTACAATTGCTTACCTTCGAATCGAAGCGAAGCTTATGATACTATGATTATCATTGAGGCGCTTGTTGATGCGGATTCTTTTCTTGCATACAAAGATTCCTATGGTAAGAGTATTATCACCGGTTATGCGCGTATTGATGGTTGGGCAGTAGGAATTGTAGCCAATCAGCGAAAAATCGAGAAAAATGCCAAGGGCGAAATGCAAATTGGAGGAGTGATTTACTCTGATTCTGCTGACAAAGCGACGCGTTTCATTGCTAACTGTAATCAAAAGGGAATTCCCTTACTATTTCTTCCCGATGTTACTGGTTTTATGGTAGGAAGTAAGAGTGAGCACGGTGGAATCATAAAAGATGGAGCGAAAATGGTAAATGCTGTCAGTAATTCTGTAGTTCCAAAATTCAGTGTTATAATGGGTAAT
>JAAZVG010000135.1 GCA_018623655.1 Flavobacteriaceae bacterium | reverse complement strand
CCTTGTAAAAAATGAAGATTTAGTCTATTGTTTCCGAGATATAAAAAGGCAAGTGCCTTGGTGTTCGTGTTTTGTGGAAAATAATCAGAATTTATTCGGTCTCTTAATGCGACAATGGTCTGTCGAAAACGCTCAGGATGTCGAAGAAGTAGCAGTGATTCAAGTAAATAATTATTCGCTTTGAGATAAAAAATAGGGTGCGATGCAATCATTTCAGGATTCTGATCAAATAGGGCTACCCACCTTGATGCGTGCTTGTAAAGTCCTAAGAAGTCTTGAGTAATCATACTATACCAAACATGTGCCTTACTGTACCACAAACGCTCCCTAAACCCTAATTGTTCGTAATCAACCTTAGGCAATTCTTCAAAAAAATATTGAGTAATATCTCGATATTCTTGGTCACTTTTTACGTAGCCTCCTTTCAGTAATTTCTCATACAATCGAAGCGAGAGATTAGATAATTGACTGCAAAGCATATTTGCTTCACCAAGTCGTTTTGTATCAGAAACCAACTGGTCGGTTCTGTTGCTCAAGCTACGTGTAATGTATTGTGACTCAATGATTTTTTCGAATTCGATGATTTCGTATTGAGCGTATTTCTCATCCCATTTCTGGGCGAGTTGTTTGGTTTTTTCTAAAATTTTTAAACTCTGCTTGTACAACCCTTTTTGATATAATACCGTAGCAAAGTCAAGCTGCTCGCGAATTTGCATCCTAGGGTTTTGAATGCTCGGGCTCATACGAAGACTAGTAAGCAATTGTTTGTAAAGATGAGACTTGAGATTTGCGAGTTGGGGTTTGCTCACAAAAGGTTGACAACTTAATTCTTTCTCATCGTAAATTTCTGCTTTATCGAGAAAATCAAAAAGTTGGATGAATTTGGCCTCCTTGTGTCCATCGATACGACTCGCAAACAGCTTAAACTGACGTTTTTGAGCTTTTGTGAGCGATTTAACCAACAAAAAGACGGGTTCTTTCGCTTTTTTAGTCATCAGACCTTTATTTGATTTAAATCGCTTCATATCAACTACTTAACTATATTTAACTGCTTTTAGACGTCGTAATATATATTTAAGGTCTGAAAATAGGCCTATTTAAGCCATTATTTTTGATAAAATTTTAAGCGCTAGCGCTCTATGAGTAAAGAAAAAGTCGAAATTTTTGATACCACACTTCGCGACGGCGAACAGGTGCCTGGTTGTAAATTGGACAGTAATAGCAAATTAGAAATTGCTGAACAATTAGATCTCTTAGGTGTTGATATTATCGAAGCTGGTTTTCCAATCTCTAGCCCAGGTGACTTTCATTCGGTAGAAGAAGTTGCCAAACTGGTCAAAAACGCTAGAGTATGTGGACTAACCAGAGCCGTTCAAAAAGATATTGAGGTAGCTGCCGAGGCGCTTAAGCATGCTAAACGGCCAAGAATCCACACTGGGATAGGCACTTCAGACTCTCACATTACTCACAAATTCAAGGCTACTCGAGAAGAAATCATTGAACGTGCGACAAAGGCGGTTGCTTACGCTAAGTCTTTTGTTGATGACGTTGAATTCTACGCTGAAGATGCCGGAAGAACAGAGAACGAATTTTTAGCTCGAGTTTGTGAGGCTGTGGTTGCTGCCGGTGCAACTGTGCTTAATATTCCTGATACCACTGGTTACTGTCTGCCTGAAGAATACGGGGCAAAAATTGCCTATTTAAAAGCTAACGTTAAAAACATCCATAAAGCAACGCTTTCATGTCACTGTCACAACGATTTAGGGTTAGCTACAGCTAATGCAATCTCGGGTGCCGTCCACGGTGCACGTCAAATCGAGTGTACCATAAATGGTATCGGGGAGCGAGCAGGAAATACCGCTTTAGAAGAGGTGGTAATGATCATGAAACAACACCCAAATCTCAATCTTTACACTGATGTAAATAGCCGAATGCTCAACCACCTCAGTCAGCTCGTTTCTGACCGAATGGGGATGGCGGTTCAAGCCAACAAAGCAATTGTAGGAGCAAATGCCTTCGCTCACAGTTCAGGTATTCATCAAGATGGTGTGATTAAGAATCGAGAAACCTATGAAATTATCGACCCACTAGAAGTAGGTGTCGATCATTCAGCTATTGTATTAACAGCGAGAAGCGGAAGAGCAGCATTAGCCTATCGCGCCAAGAATGTCGGATTTGAATTTGACAAACTTCAACTCGATGCCATGTACGAGAAGTTTCTCATTATGGCCGATACAAAAAAAGAAATTGGAGACGACGATATCGTCGAGCTCATGAAACAGATATAATACTTCTCTAACTATCAATGAAAAAAACACTATTCGACAAGGTGTGGGATTCCCACGTTGTAAAGTCAGTTCCCGGAGGGCCCGATGTTCTCTTTATTGACCGCCATATGGTGCACGAAGTAACCAGTCCAGTAGCCTTCTTAGGGCTTAAAAACCGAGGAATCAAAGTACTTCACCCAGAACGCACTTTTGCTACTGCTGATCACAACACACCAACCTTAAATCAACACTTACCGGTAGAAGACCCTCTTTCAGCCAACCAATTAGCCGCCTTAGAGCAAAATGCAAAAGAACACGGAATTTCTTATTGGGGCCTTGGTCACGAAAAAAATGGGATTGTTCACGTTGTAGGGCCAGAATACGGAATCACTGTTCCAGGAGCAACTATTGTTTGCGGAGATTCACATACGTCAACGCACGGGGCTTTTGGTGCTATAGCATTTGGAATCGGTACTTCTGAGGTAGAAATGGTGCTTGCCTCTCAGTGTATTATGCAACCTAAACCCAAGAGTATGCGAATCCATATCGAAGGCGAAGTTGGAAATGGAGTTACTCCAAAAGATGTTGCATTATATATTATCTCCAAATTGAGTACCTCTGGTGCTACTGGATATTTCGTAGAATATACCGGTCCCGTTTTTGAAAAAATGAGTATGGAAGGCCGAATGACCGTTTGTAATCTTTCGATTGAGATGGGAGCTCGCGGAGGAATGATCGCGCCAGACCAAACTACTTTTCACTACATTAAAGGACGTGAATTTGCTCCTCAAGGAGCCGATTGGGACAAAGCCATGGATTACTGGCAGACGCTCTACACCGACGATGGAGCTACTTACGACAAAGAATTAATCCTTCAAGGTGCTGATATTGAGCCAATGATCACCTATGGTACCAATCCTGGTATGGGTGTAGGAATCTCTCAAAACATCCCTTCAGCAAGCGAATCGAAAGACAGTGCAGACAGCTACAAAAAGTCGCTGAACTACATGGGATTTAATGAGAACGAACCTCTATTAGGTAAGAAGGTCGATTATGTGTTCTTAGGAAGTTGTACCAATGGCAGAATCGAAGACTTTAGAGCCTTTACTAACATTATCAAAGGACGTAAGAAAGCCGATCATATTACTGCTTGGTTGGTGCCGGGATCACATAAGGTACGACAGGCAATTATTGATGAAGGTCTTTACGATATACTAACTGAATCAGGATTCGAACTAAGAGAACCAGGGTGCTCAGCATGTCTTGCAATGAATGAGGACAAGATTCCTGCAGGAAAAGTAGCTGTAAGCACCTCTAATAGAAACTTTGAAGGGCGCCAAGGACCTGGAGCAAGAACCATGCTTGCAAGCCCAACTGTCGCTGCTGCAACTGCAGTGATGGGAGTAGTAACCGACCCAAGAACATTAAGCAACTAAGATGGCCTACGATAAATTCACTCAACTTTCCAGTACAGCAGTACCGCTTCCGATCGAGAATGTGGATACCGATCAAATCATTCCTGCTCGCTTTTTAAAAGCAACCGAGCGTAAAGGTTTCGGAGATAACTTATTTAGAGACTGGCGTTTTAACCAAGATAATACTCCTAAAGAAGATTTCGTTTTAAACAACGATACCTACTCTGGGAAAATCTTAGTTGGAGGCAAGAACTTCGGTTCTGGATCTTCTAGAGAACACGCTGCATGGGCTATTTATGATTATGGATTTCGTTGCGTAATCTCAAGCTTCTTTGCCGATATCTTTAAAAACAACTGCCTAAATATTGGGGTGCTGCCTGTTCAAGTATCTGAAGGCTTTTTAGAAGAGATCTTTAAGGCGATCGAAGCAAATCCGAACGCTCTAATCACTGTTGATCTTAAATCTCAAACGGTTTCTTTAGAGGGAAGTAACACTATTGAGTCTTTTAATATCAATTCGTACAAGAAAGAAAATATGAAGAACGGGTTTGACGATATCGACTACCTCCTAAACCTTGGAGACGACATCGCCGCCTTTGCCACTCAAAGACCTTTTTAATAGGTTAATATAGAATAAAT
>JAAZVG010000026.1 GCA_018623655.1 Flavobacteriaceae bacterium | reverse complement strand
TTTACCGAGACATTGGGCCATAAATCGGGCGCCTACATCCTTAAATGCAAGGGTAGGGCCATGAAATAATTCTAAGGAATAATGGGAACCAATTTCTACTAGCGGAAATTCAAAGTCTAGGGTATTTTCTAGAATTATTTGTAACTCTTCTTTACTAAGATCAGGTGCAGTAAATGGAGTCATGGCCTCTAGCGCTAATTCAATGAGTGGAATGTCAGCGATGTCTTTTATAAGATCGGCTGCAAGTTGAGGGATTCGCTCTGGAAAATAGAGTGATCGGTCGGGTGCGATCCCTTGTATAACTGCATCACTAAATGAAGTGGTAATTGATCGTGAGCCTAAATTATAGTAGTTCATGAACTCCATTTTTAGCTACTGCTCCACAGTATAAGTGATAGTCGTGTTCCTTGTTTCTTAAAAGTTGATCAAATGCGCTTTTTACGTTGTCTGCATTATGTTTTCCTTCACACAAGGCAAATACAGAAGGACCAGATCCAGAAATTCCAAAGATTAAGCCTCCATTCTTGAGTGCCAAATCGTTTAATTCACTGAAATGCGGAATCTGAGACTTGCGGTGTACCTCAACTACAAAATCTTTCGCACAATGCACGAGTAATCTTATGTCGTTTTTAAATAATGCAGCGGTAAAACCTCCAAGGTTACTCCATTGTTTGATGGATGTCTTTAGAGGAATTTCTTTGGGTATTACTGTTCTTGAGGCAGAAGTTTTAATCTCTATTTGTTGATGTGCAACTACATAGTGCAAATCTAAATCGGTTTCTAGATTTACCGCTAAATGATTTTCTTGAGTTACTACTAAACAAAACCCTCCCAAAAGCGCCGGGGCAATATTGTCAGCGTGTCTTGTTTTACTAGCTATTGCCTCACCGTCGATACAAAAGGGAAGTAGTTCTTGTTTGGAGAATGGTCTACCGAGAAGTTCATTTACAGCAAAGGCAGCACCGACGGCGCTTGCTGCACTACTCCCGACTCCACTTCCAGGTTTAATTCTCTTATCAATATTGAGCTTAACTCCAATTTTTGATTCTCCTGCTGCATTGTATACAGCATTTGCTGCAACATAGGCAACATTTTCACTGGGATTAGAAGGGGTAGGAAACCCTCTTAAGGCACCTAAGTGAACACCTGCTGTGGACACTCTTTCAGCGATAATCTCATCTCCGGCGTCAGAAAGGCAAAATCCAAGAGTATCAAATCCAACATTAATATTAGATACAGAACCAGGGCACCATATGCGAATAGAATCTTTCATCGTTGATTGCTAGCTCGTATGATATCTCCAAATAAACCTGATGCAGTAACATCTGCTCCGGCTCCAGCACCTTTGATTACAAGAGGTTGAGATCGGTAACGATCGGTGTAAAGGATGAGAATGTTATCACTTCCTGATAGATTGTAATAATCTGAGTCGGGTGCCACAGCCTTTAGCCCCACCTTAGTAATAAGTTCACCGGTTTCATCTTTTAAGAGCTCGGCCACAAATTTCAACTTCTTTCCATTACTATTTGCTTGTTGAAATAGCGATTGGAAGTGAGATTCGTTGGCTTTTAAAGCTTCTAAGAAGTCATCAATACTAGTTGATTTTGCAGCCTTTTCAGGAAGAAAAGGTGTTGTTTTAATATCTTCTATTTCTAAAGGATATCCGCTTTCTCGAGCTAAGATTAGGAGTTTTCTCTTTACATCAAGACCGCTTAAATCAATTCTTGGGTCAGGCTCAGTATAACCGCCACTCATTGCTTTTCTGACAATTGAATCGAAGGATTCAGTGCCATTGTAACTATCAAAAATAAAATTTAAACTACCTGAAAGTACAGCTGTAATAGAGTTTACTGAATCACCAGAGTCAATGAGGTTTTTTAGAGTATCTATAATAGGTAATCCAGCCCCTACATTGGTTTCGTAGAAGAAGGGGACTTGGCCGCGAATACTCTCTTTCTGTAGCTTTTTGTAATTATTTAAATCTGACGAACAGGCTATCTTATTACAGGTGACGACCCCAATTCCTTGAGATAATAACTGATGATAGCTACTTGCTACAATGTCATTAGCGGTATTGTCGATAAAAATACTATTGCGAAGGTTTAAATCTTTTATGGTACTTATAAAAGATTCGATATTTGCAGACTTTCCTGTCTCAAGTGGTTTTTTCCAATCCGCAAGGTCATGTCCACTCTGCAAAAAACTCATGGTTCTTGAATTACTTATTCCCACTACTCTAAGGTCAATAGATAGCTTTTGAAGTAAATGCTCTTTTTGGCTGTTTAGAATATTGAGAAGTCGTGATCCAACCGTACCAACACCAACTACAAAAAGGTTGATCTGTTTACGTTGACGTTCAAAAAAGCGTTCATGAATAGTGTTCAGCGCTTTCTTGACATTCTTTTGCTCGATTACAAAAGAGATATTTCGCTCTGAAGACCCTTGAGCAATAGCTACAATATTAATGTTGTTCGCCCCAAGACTACTGAAGAGTTTTCCGCTAACTCCGGTATGACTCTTCATCTGTTCGCCAATCAAAGCGACTATGCTTAGATCAGACACAACGGATACAGGTTGTATTCTTCGGGTTTCAATCTCTAGAGCAAACTCTCGATCGATTACCGCTTTTGCTTGATGTGCATCTTCGGTGGCTACGGCTACACATAATGAATATTCTGAAGAAGCTTGGGTAATTAAAATAATATTGATTCGCTCATTGCCGATGGCTTCAAAAAAGCGCTTTGCAAACCCAAAACGACCAATCATTCCTGCGCCTTCTACCGTTATCAAAGAAATAGACTCTAAATGAGTGATGCCGCTAACGGTAGTTGTGTTTTTGTCAGTAGGAAGGTCCTGAATTAAGGTTCCCGCTGCTTCTGGTTCAAAAGTATTTTTGATATAAATTGGGATTAATTTATCGAAGGCAGGTTGAACCGAGGGTGCATATAAGACCTTAGCTCCAAAATGAGATAATTCTAATGCTTCGCGATAGGATAGTTTCTCAACAGGCCGTGCTTGCTTAACCAGTCTAGGGTCTGCAGTATAAATACCGCTTACATCTGTATAGACGTATAATTCTTTGGCTTCAAGACCAGCCGAAAATAGCGCTGCAGAAAAATCAGATCCTCCTCTTCCCAGGGTGGTAGGAACTCCATTTTCAGTACTTGCAATAAACCCAGGTAAAACAATAATGTCCTCACGCTCTTTAAGGCGTTGCATTAAGAGATAAGATGATTTCTGCATCACCTTTTTCTCTCCATTTTCATTTCGAACTTTGATAAAGTTGTAAGAATTCTCCCAAATTGCCTTACTTCCTGAGTTATTGAGCTTATCGGTCAGCAGTAATGAAGAGAATAGTTCTCCTGATCCCAGTATTTTGTCTGTAATTCGAGGTCCTGCTTCTCTTGTTAGAAAAACACCTTCAAGCATTTTTGAGAGTTCGACCTTGTATTTTGTGATTCCACTTGCTGTAGCTTCAGAAAGTTTAAGAGTACTAGCTATAGAATCGATTTTTGTAAAAACTTCTTTAAGCGCCACCAAATATTCTTGGTCTTGTAAAGAAGCTAAATGAAGTGCAGTGGTTAATAGATTGGTGGTATTTCCGAATGCTGAAACGACAACGACAACTCGGCCATTCGAGGCGTGAGATTTTATAATGTTTACTACTTTGTCGAGGCGCTCCGAATCGGCTACTGAACTACCTCCAAACTTTAATACGGTCATGATTGTTGAATTCTCGGCGCGCAAAGTACTTCAAAACAAAAAAAGAGCACAGAATCCGGTACTCTTTTTAACATAATTCTATTCAGAATCAATAATTATTACTACTTCAGCAGCAGATGTTACTAAAAGCCGAAATTTTAGTAAAAACTAGTCGGCATTTTCAGTGGCAGTAGATCGCTGCACTACAAGACTGTTTTTCGAATCCTCTAGATCAAGAATTATATGATCGCCTTCAGTTAGCCGATTATTTACAATTTCCTCAGCTAACAAATCTTCAATATACTTTTGAATAGCACGCTTTAAAGGACGAGCACCGTATTGCTTGTCAAATCCTTTATCAGCGATAAATTCTTTTGCTTCTTTAGAAAGTTCGATTTTATAGCCCAATTCTTCAATTCGATGAACAACCTTTACCAGTTCAATATCGATAATCTTATGAATATCTTCTTTTTCTAATGTATTAAATACAACCACATCGTCGATGCGATTTAAGAATTCAGGAGCAAATGCTTTTTTAAGAGCTTTTTCTATGACTGCTCGATTGTGATCCCCTTCTTGTGCTTTCTTGGCAGCAGTTCCAAATCCAACCCCTTGGCCAAAGTCTTTTATTTGTCTTGCCCCGATGTTCGAGGTCATAATAATTATAGTGTTTCTAAAGTCAATTTTTCGACCAAGGCTATCAGTTAAGTAACCGTCATCGAGAACTTGAAGAAGCATGTTGAAAATGTCAGGGTGAGCTTTTTCAATTTCATCAAGTAGTATAACCGCATAGGGTTTTCTCCTTACTTTTTCGGTTAGTTGCCCACCTTCTTCATAACCTACATATCCGGGAGGGGCACCAACTAATCTTGATATAGCGAATTTCTCCATGTATTCGCTCATGTCAATTCGGATTAGTGCATCTTCGCTATCAAAAAGTTCTTTTGCTAAAACCTTGGTTAACTGCGTTTTACCTACACCTGTTTGACCTAAAAATATAAATGATCCTATCGGCTTATTCGGATCTTTAAGACCTGCTCTGTTCCTCTGAATTGCTTTTGCAACCTTGTCAACAGCATCGTCTTGTCCAATTAATTTTTTCTTCAATTCGTTAGGGAGCTTTGCAAGCTTGTTACTTTCCGCTGTAGCGATTTTGGTAACAGGAACACCACTCATCATTGATATCACATCAGCCACTTGTTCTGCATCTACGACTTCTCTGTGCTGTTTGCTCTCTTCTTCCCATGCTGCTTGGCCATCCTCTAACTCTTTCTCTAAACGCTTTTCGTCGTCACGTAATTTTGCAGCCTCTTCGTAACGTTGTTTTTTAACTACCTCGTTTTTAAGCACGCGAACGTCCTCAAGCTTTTTCTCTAGTTCTAATATCTGTTTAGGGACATTCATATTGATGATATGAACACGTGAACCGGCTTCGTCCATAGCATCTATTGCCTTGTCCGGCAGAAAACGGTCACTGATGTAGCGATTAGACAGGCTCACACAAGCTGTTAATGCCTCATCGGTATATCGAACATTGTGATGATCTTCGTATCGTTCTCTAATATTTTGAAGGATTTCGATGGTTTCATCTATGGTAGTTGGTTCTACAATCACCTTTTGAAATCTTCGTTCTAAGGCGCCGTCCTTTTCAATGTGTTGTCGATATTCATCTAAAGTGGTTGCACCAATACATTGTACTTCGCCACGTGCGAGAGCAGGTTTAAACATGTTTGAAGCATCTAAGCTGCCTGTAGCTCCTCCGGCGCCGACAATAGTGTGAATTTCATCAATAAATAAGATGATTTCCCGATTTTTTTCAAGCTCATTCATCACCGCCTTCATTCGTTCTTCGAATTGACCGCGATATTTGGTCCCTGCTACTAAAGAAGCTAGGTCAAGAGTGATTACCCTTTTGTTATACAATATGCGAGATACCTTTTTTTGAACAATTCTGAGAGCAAGTCCTTCGGCTATTGCACTTTTACCCACTCCAGGTTCCCCGATAAGTAATGGATTGTTTTTCTTTCTTCTACTTAATATCTGCGAAACACGCTCAATTTCTTTTGTTCGACCTACAACAGGATCTAGTTTGTTTTCCTCAGCCAGTTTTGTCAAATCTCTTCCGAAATTGTCCAGCACCGGGGTTTTTGATTTCACTCCCTTTTTAGAGCTGCTAGCGGCTTTGTTGGCTGTATTCTCTTCTTCAGGAAGGTCAGAAGATTCTGAAAACGAATCTGCTGATGGACTATCGAGATAATCTTCGTCTTGAGTGATCATCGATTTGAATTGCTCTTTTACCGTGTCGTAGTCTACCTTGATTTTTTGCATGAGCCGTGTAGTCGGATCATTTTCATTTCTTAGGATACACAATAACAAATGGGCGGTATTGATCGTAGTGCTTTGAAATAACTTTGCCTCTAGAAATGTGGTTTTAATTGCGCGCTCTGCTTGTCTAGTCAATCGTAAGTTTTTCTTGTCATTACTTGCTAATCCGTCTGTATTACTTGGGCTAAGTATTTCTACTTTTCTACGGAGGTGCTCTAGATCGATATCGAGTTGATCAAGGATACTAATCGCTTTACCGCTCCCATCTTTTAGAATGCCTAAGAGTAAGTGTTCTGTTCCAATAAAGTCGTGACCTAGTCGAAGCGCCTCATCTTTTGAGTGAGAGAGTACTTCTTTAACTCTTGGTGAAAAATTATCATCCATAACTTCCGCGATTAAATCTCTAAATTAATAATTTGATTACCAATATTCAATTTTCATGCCTAGAGTTATTCACCTGACAGCTTTTCAGTTTTGTTGATAAATAGTTGATTAAACGCTTCTAAATCTGTGGGTCTGGGCTATCATTAATCGTAATTTGGCTTATTAACTTATAAGTAAATATCGTAGATTAATGAACGAAGGAGAAAAGCTCATTTCGATCAACATTGAAGACGAAATGAAGTCAGCGTACATCGACTATTCGATGTCAGTTATTGTTTCAAGAGCATTACCCGATGTACGGGATGGTTTAAAACCTGTTCATCGTCGCGTTTTATACGGAATGCACGAGCTAGGAGTTCGCTCAAACTCAGCTTACAAAAAATCAGCAAGAATTGTTGGAGAGGTTTTAGGTAAATATCACCCACATGGTGATACTTCGGTTTACGATACCATGGTTCGAATGGCCCAAGAATGGAGTCTGAGATATATGCTTGTTGACGGTCAAGGAAATTTCGGTTCTGTAGATGGAGATTCGCCGGCTGCGATGCGTTACACAGAGGCAAGAATGAGAAAGATTGCCGATGAGATGCTCGCTGATATCGATAAGGATACTGTTGATCATCAACTCAATTTCGATGACACTTTAAAGGAGCCAACGGTTCTTCCTGCAAGAGTTCCAAACCTTTTGGTTAATGGTGCTGCTGGTATTGCTGTTGGTATGGCAACAAATATGCCTCCACACAACTTGTCAGAAGTTGTTCAAGGAACGATAGCTTATGTTAGAGATCGAGATATTTCAATTGAAGGTCTTATGCAGCATATCAAGGCACCCGATTTTCCGACAGGTGGAACCATCTATGGATATGACGGAGTAAGAGAAGCCTTTGAAACGGGGAGAGGTCGAGTTGTAATTCGAGGCAAAGCCGTAATAGAAGAAGTGCAAGGCAAGGAGTCAATTGTCGTCACTGAGATTCCTTACCAGGTGAATAAGGCTGACATGATCAAAAAGACATGGGATCTGGTCAATGATAAAAAAATCGAGGGTATCTCTGCGATCAGAGATGAGTCAGACCGAAACGGGATGCGTGTTGTTTATGTTTTGAAGCGTGATGCGATACCAAACATTGTACTTAATATGCTCTATAAGTACACTGCACTGCAGTCTTCGTTTAGTGTAAATAATATTGCTCTTGTTAAAGGGCGTCCTCAGCTATTAAACCTAAAAGACATGATCCATCATTTCGTGGAACATCGTCATGAGGTAGTTATTCGTCGTTCTCAATTTGAATTAAATAAAGCAGAGGAGCGCGCTCATATCGTTGAGGGGCTGATTATTGCTTCAGACAATATCGACAAGGTAATTGCGATCATCAGAGGCTCTGCAAACGTTGAGGAGGCCAGAGAAAAGTTAACTGTGACTTTTAAACTTTCAGAAGCGCAAGCCAAGGCAATCGTTGAAATGAGACTTCGACAATTAACGGGTCTTGAACAAGACAAACTTCGAGGGGAATACGACGAATTAATGGCAACAATTGCCGATTTAAAAGATATTCTTGATCGTGAAGAACGACGAATGGATATTATTGTTGAAGAACTCGAAGAAGTAGTTTCAAAGTTCGGCGATGAACGTCGCTCTCAAATCGACTATTCAGGCGGAAACTTTAGAATTGAGGATATGATTCCTGACGAGCAGGTTGTAATTACGATTTCGCACGCAGGATATATCAAGAGAACTCCTCTTGCAGAATACAAGATTCAAAATAGAGGTGGAGTTGGTCAAAAAGCGTCTGCTACTCGTAATGAAGACTTTCTAGAAGATATATTCGTTGGAACGAATCACCAGTATATGTTATTCTTTACCCAATTAGGTAAATGTTATTGGTTGAGGGTGTTTGAAATTCCAGAAGGGTCTAGGGCTTCTAAAGGGAGAGCGATCCAAAACTTAATTCAAATTGAAAATGAAGACCGTATTAAGGCAGTGATCTGTACCCAAGATCTTAAAGATGAAGATTACGTAAATAGCCATTACGTGATAATGGCAACTAAGCAAGGAGTCGTTAAGAAGACTGTCTTAGAACAGTATTCAAGACCAAGACAGAGTGGTATTAACGCAATCACCATTCGCGAAGGTGATGAACTGCTTGAGGCTAAACTAACTACGGGTTCTAGTCAGGTTATCTTGGGTCTTAAATCAGGTAAAGCAATTCGGTTTGAAGAGAGTAAGACGCGTCCAATGGGTAGAAATGCCTCAGGGGTACGAGGAATTACTTTAGCGAATGAAAAAGATGAGGTAATTGGGATGGTAGCTGTAAATAATCTTGAAGAAAACATTCTAGTGGTTTCTGAGAAAGGGTATGGTAAGCGTTCTGAATTAGAAGACTATCGCATCACCAATCGTGGTGGGAAAGGAGTAAAAACCTTAACTATTACCGAAAAAACAGGAAACCTTGTAGCAATTAAATCGGTGACAGATGCCGACGATCTTATGATTATCAATCGCTCTGGAGTGGCTATTCGTATGTCAGTGGAAGATCTTCGCGTAATGGGAAGAGCAACACAAGGTGTTAAGGTTATTAATCTTCGTGCCGATGATGAAATTGCAGCTGTAGCCAAAGTAGTTAAGGAGGAAGAGATGGTAGATGAGGAAGAAATTAAAAATCTAGAAGTTGATGAATCAGATAATTCATCGGACGAACCTATTGGTAATACCACCGAAGAAAACTAACTTGCGCTCCGTTAATTTTTGAAAACATGAAAAAATATTTTTTAGTTGCGGCCTCACTATGCCTTGTGAGTGTTGTCAATGGTCAGAAAGATGAAATGAAGGCAGCTTCTAAGGCACTTAAAAAAGGAGATGCAGCTACTGCAATACAGGCCTTAAATCCTATCGCTGAAGTAGCAAAATCTGCGGAAGATAAAATCAAAGCAGATTTTTATGCCTTATACGGTAAAGCGAGCCTTCAATTAGCTCAAGCAGGTGAGGGAGATTACACTCCAGCTATTGAAAGCTACCAGGCTATTATAGATATGAATGCGTCAAAGTATATCGAAGAGGCAAATCAAAGTTTAAAAACGATTTCTAATGATTTAGTTAATGCTGCTGTAGAAGCTCAGCAGACTTCAGATTTTTTACTTGCGGCAGATAATCTTGACTTGGCGTATCGATTGAGCCCTAAGGATACCATTTATCTTTATTATGCAGCAGGATCTGCAGTAAATGCCAAAGATTATAACAAGGCCTTAGAGATTTATATTCGACTGAAGGAGATGAACTATGATGGTAGTGAAAAGCGATTTGCTGCTATCAATATCGAATCTTCTGAGTTGGAATATTTTGATGAAGCTACTCGTGACTTGTATGTAAAGGCCGGTACACATAAGGATCCAAAAGATGAAATTACTCCTTCAAAACGTTCCGAAGTAGTTAAGAATATTGCACTTATTTATCAGCAAGAGGGGCGCAACGAAGAAGCGTTAGCTGCTTACGAAGATGCTATTGCCCAAAACCCTGGTGATGTAGCACTCATTTTAAACAAGGCGAATTTATACTATACAATGGGTGAACCAGATAAGTTTAAATCGTTAATGGAGGAGGCTTCATCGATGGATCCATCGAATCCAGATCTTCAATATAATATCGGTGTAATTTCTATGGAGCAAAATAACATGGAAGAAGCTCGTGCAGCATTCTCTCGTGCTTTGGAGATTGATCCAACCTACATCAACGCAACCCTGAATTTATCAACGACCTTTATCAATGAGGGTAATGCTTTAGTAGACCAGATGAACGATCTTGCCATGTCGAACAAATCTTCTGACTTAGATAAGTATGATGCGTTAAAGAAGCAAAAAGAGGAGTTCTTTATCGAAGCTTCTAAGGTTCTTGAAGCCTCTCTAGAAAATCTTCCTGGCAACAAAGAGTTACTTAATCAGCTTAAGAATATTTATGGCGCCCTTGGAGATAATGCGAACTTCAAGCGTATTCTTGGAATGCTAGAGCAGTAGTTTTTCTAATCTTTTGATATATAGATAAGTGAGCCCTCTTTGGAGGGCTCTTTTAATATATCGAGATTAAAAATTCAGGCTTTTTATTACCCTTAATTTATGAGTGTATTGACTCGTATATGGGTTAAAAATACCCGTATGATCTATGCGATCAATTCGAATGCAACCATGTGCATGAATGATGTAATTGTCTTTTAAAAGAATACCGACATGAATGAGCTGTCCTTCTTCATCATCGAAAAATGCAAGATCTCCAGGAGTACTTTCCTCTAAAAACGAGAGAGAAACCCCTTCTTTGGCTTGATCTTTTAACTGGCGTGGTAGCCACTTTTGAGCGGTCTTATACACTATCTGAGTAAATCCATCAGCATCTATACCAAAGGGAGATCTACCACCTTTCATATAAGGTGCATAGGTATACCTTAGGGCCGTTTCTACCAAACTAGATTCTGAAGTCTCGCTTGACTCATTATTCTCGTGCCCTAGTATTGTCATTACATCCATTCTAGACCCAATGAGAATAGGTAAAAGTTGTTGACTTTCTAGAAGTGCGTAATTCGTTAAATGCGTATTGTACTTTGCTTTTGAAAAGTCATTGAGCTGATTTGCCACATTGGAGTCGATGGTAGCGTACAAACTGTTTAAAATAAATCCAGAAGAACCATCGTATACGAAGCGAATCTTAGACCAAAACGTATTCACCTCAAGAAGTGTGAAGTGATCTCCGTAGAGTAGTTGATTTACGATTTCACTTGACTCGCTAGGGTTTTTGTAAACATTAATAACACTTAACCCGCAAATACCGTAATCCTGTTTCAATGGATATAGAAATCGTTTGAATTACGAAAATACTAAAAAACAATATTTTCTATTTTTGATCAATTCTTGATTGTCATTATGTCCGCATCTCATCAGCAGGTTCAAAAGCGCCGAACTTTTCTTTTTACCGTGTTACTTCACCTTACTACGGTTGCCTTTCTTCTTTGGATTTTTCCATCTCAAATTACTTTTAACTATCAGTATGTTCAAGGACGACCGTGGAATTATGAAAATTTATACGCTCCCTTCGATTTTGATATTAGAAAGACGGATGCTCAAATCCAAGAAGAGCGCGATGTACTACTAGCAGAAAAAACGTTCTATTATAGCTATGATAGCGAAATAGTCGCTTCAGAGAAGTCCTTTTTATCCGAGCGATTAGAATCGGTCTATCCAAAAAACGCTGTAGGTAATGCCCAATTTAATTTGTGGTTAGAATCCTTAGAGTTAGCCTTCGACGCACTATTTAAGAACGGGGTGATCAAGGGTTCATTTCCCTCTGACAAAATCAAAGTGGTTAAGAACAATCAAGCAGAAACGATTACTGCTGATAAGTTATTAGGTACGGATAATTTGAGAGAACGAGTGAATAGTTTTGAATTCAAGGGAGTGGATCCTTCAGTAGTTGATCCGCTAAAAGCCATATTGCTTCAGAGCATACGTCAAAATTTATATCTTGAAGAGACACTAACCGAGAATGCTTTTCAAGCCCAGCTCAACCAATTATCTCTTACTAGAGGAATCGTTTTTGAAGGTAAACTAATTATTGCCAAAGGTGAGGTGATTGACGATGCAACCTTTCAGATTATTGAATCGCTGCGATCTCAATACCAGTCAGATCAGAGGCAAGAATCTAATACCTACTATTTATTGACAGCTTACGGGGTATTAATTGCTTTATTGTTGTTATTGTTGTTATTGTATTTGAAAAGGTATCGCCTTGATCTCTATCAAAATACCAATCAGTTGACCTTCATTTTCTTCAACATTTTATTGATGGTTTCACTGGTTTTTGTTTTGACAAGAATTGATGAACGATTTGTTTATCTCGCTCCACTTTCAATCTTGCCCTTGGTTTTAAAAAATTTCTTTGATGCACGGTTGGCCTTATTTGTACATCTGATGACTCTTTTGATATTAGGTATGGTTTTACCTAACGCCTATGAGTTTTTGTTTTTACAGCTATCAGCAGGAATTGTAGTAATGCTCGGTTCTAACGAATTGCATAAGCGGACCAATCTATTTGCAGCTGCTTTTTTTGTGACATTAGTGTATATTATTTCATACGTAGCATTTCACGGTTTAAGGGGAGGAGCAATATTAGCAATCGACCTTTGGGTGCTCATCTTATTTGTATTGAATGGAATGCTCACCCTATTTTCTCAACCATTGATTTATCTCTATGAGAAGCTTTTCAGTTTAGTATCGGATGTATCTCTTCTTGAGCTATCAGATACTAATTCGAAACTTCTAAAAGAATTATCGGAAAAGGCACCAGGTACTTTCAATCATTCCCTACAAGTAGCTAATCTATGCGAAGCGGCAGCAAATGCAGTAGGAGCAAATAGCCTTTTACTCCGAGTTGGGGCACTTTATCACGATATAGGTAAGCTATCTGCTCCAGAATTTTTTTCTGAAAATCAGATACAAGGCGCTAATCCGCACGACGATTTAACACCGTCAGAAAGCGCCCATATCATAAGACGTCACGTTATTTACGGGATTGAGATTGCTCAAAAAAATAATCTACCAGATCGAGTGATTGATTTTATCAGAACTCATCATGGAAATAGTCTAGTTTATTATTTCTACAAAAAGCAGCTTGAAGAGGAGGGAGAAGCAAATGAGAAGGATTTTAGATATCCAGGACCCATTCCTTTCTCAAAGGAAACAGCTATACTAATGATGTGTGATGCAGTTGAGGCCGCTAGTAAGAGTTTAAAACAACCCGATTACCCAACTTTAGATCAATTTGTGGAAAGAATAATCTCCAGTCAACTAGAGGGTGGGCAGTACTCTGCTGCTACTATTACTTTGAAAGAAATCGAGACAATAAAGGCTGTTCTCAAGAAAAAACTAACCAACATTTATCATGTTCGAGTAGAATATCCAGAATAACAAAATTTCTCTATTTTTTCTTGTTAGAATCGCCCTTAAGCAATATTTTTGCGCCCACCTTTATACCAAAGGTTAAATCAGATTGGAGAGGTGCCGGAGTGGTAACGGAGCAGATTGCTAATCTGTCAGCGCGTAAGTGCTGCCTGGGTTCGAGTCCCAGTCTCTCCGCACATTTTTCGGGGTGTAGCGTAGCCCGGTCATCGCGCCTGCTTTGGGAGCAGGAGGTCGCAGGTTCGAATCCTGCCACCCCGACTTTTTAAATTATAACCCCTTGATTTTCAAGGGGTTATTTATTTTAATCAGGTGTTACTCCCCATATTACTCCCCAAATTTCATTTATTGTTTAATTTAGGTGAGGTATGAATACTTCACTTAAACTTGATAAAAAACATAAGAATCTTCAGGGAGAGTATCCTCTATATGTTCGATAACTATTCATATGTGGATAGTGTTTTGAAGGATTATGAAGTTGAAATAAATGAATATGATAACGATGAAACTAACTCATCCTATATCTCGAAAACTTACAAGGATAAAGACCTAGAACTATTATTAAAAGAAGAAAGAATAGAACGAGAATTTGATGATATGGGAAATGTTATTTTAGAAAAAAGAATAGATATGATACGAGATAAGGTCTTATCTAAATCTGTTAAGGAAATAGTATACTACGAATAAACTCTCTCTTGAAACTTTTATTTATTATTGGATATTAAGGACCTATCTCACCGATTCTTGTCAACCAAAT
>JAAZVG010000134.1 GCA_018623655.1 Flavobacteriaceae bacterium | reverse complement strand
ATGAAGATGTTACGGTTGACACTTGGTTAACCGAATGGTCGAATGACGGACAAGGCGTTACAGCTGAACTTGCTGAGGTTGATCTTAATGGAAACAACGTTAAGAAATATTCAAAATTTGGTTTCGTAGGGATTGAAACTTCTTCTGCCCCAGTAGACGCTTCTGAGATGACACACTTCTATTTTGATTACTGGACCTCAAATGCAACGGTTATGAAAATTAAATTAGTTGATTGTGGTGCTGATAAGGGATATGATGGTGGAGATGACTCGGAGCACGAGATTGCACTTTCGACTGTAACTCAGGGAGAATGGGCTTCTGTTAGTATTCCACTTAGTGATTTTTCAGGCATGACAGCTACTGGAGCAATCGCTCAGTATATCTTGGTTGCAGAGCCATGGCTTGAATCAACGGTATACATTGATAATGTATTTTTCTCGAAAGAGTAATTTTTATTTTATAGTTTAGCTAAATATGCCCGCTATAGGCGGGCATATTTTTACTTATGAAAAACGTATTTTACCTACTTATTATCAGTGCCTTTTTGTCGTGTGAAAAAGGCGGTCCCTCCCCCGAGCCTCAGGCTACTTGCTCTGACGGCATTTTAAATGGCGATGAGATAAGTATCGATTGTGGCGGTTCATGTAATGCCTGCGAAGAACCAGGCGGAGAAATCACCTCCTATGATGGATTAACGCTAGTTTGGAATGACGAATTTGATTACGACGGTGCTCCTAGCGCAGAAAAATGGCATATGCAGACCTTACCAATCTTTGGTGCAAACTGGGCCAATGGAGAGGTTCAACACTACACTGACCGCACTTCGAATGCAAATGTAAGCGATGGTACATTAAAGATTAATGCTAAGAAGGAATCTTACACCTTTGAGAATAGTACGAAGGAATATACTTCAGCACGGCTTAATTCTAAATTTGATTTTAAGTATGGTCGTGTCGATGTTCGTGCGAAACTGCCTACACAGCAAGGAGCGTGGCCTGCAATTTGGACTTTAGGCTCAGACATTAACGAGCGTGGAGGGGTCTTTCAGGCTGAAAAAGGAGAAACAAGCTGGCCTAATTGTGGCGAAATTGATATCATGGAGAAGCGAGGATGGCAAAACGATAGAGTTCTTGGAACCTTTCACTGGAAGGATGATGAATCCGGTAACCCTGCATCTTATGGTTTAGATAAATCCTTAAGCGGAATAGGATCTGAGTACCATTTATATTCTTTAGTTTGGAATGCGGCTGTTCTTCAAATCTATGTAGATGATCAGTTGGTAGTTCAATCAACGAATTCAGAAACCGAGTTTAAAAAACCACACTACCTCCTATTAAATGTTGCTATGGGCGGTACGCTAGGCGGAGAAATTCCCTCAAGCTTTTCTCAAGCAACGTTGGAAGTTGATTATGTAAGGGTATACCAAGCGCAATAGCTATTTGAAAGCTGACGAATCGGGCGTACATTTACTTCTATGAAGTATTTACCGATTTCAAGCCGACTTTATAAAAAGAACCGCAAGAAGTTCATGGCTCAAATGAAGCCTGAAAGTCTTGCGGTTTTTAATTCAAACGATGTGTATCCGATTGGGGCTGATAGCACAATGCCTTTCGAGCAGCATAGAGATATTTTTTACCTCTCTGGCGTAGATCAGGAAGAGAGTATTTTACTTCTTTTTCCTGACGCGTTGAATGTGGCACATCGAGAAATTTTGTTTGTGCGCGAAACTAATGAACATATAGCCGTTTGGGAAGGGGCTAAGCTATCTAAAGAACAGGCTACCGAGGTTTCGGGTATTGCTACCGTTTATTGGACTCATGAGTTTGAACAGGTGTTGTTTGACTTGATGAGTGAGGCGTCTACGATTTATTTAAATACAAATGAGCACTATCGCCAAGCGGTAGAAACCCAGACGAGAGAGGATCGATTTATTGAGTGGGTTAAATCGAAGTATCCGGCACACCATAGGGCAAAGAGTTTCCCCATTTTAAATGATATAAGGGGGGTTAAGGAGCAAGAAGAAATTCAGTTAATTCATCAAGCGTGCGCCATTACAGAAAAGGGGTTTCGTCGAATATTGAAGTTTGTTGAGCCTGAGGTATGGGAGTATGAAATTGAGGCTGAATACCTTCACGAATTTGTTCGCAATCGTTCTAAAGGGTTTGCCTATACGCCAATTATCGCTTCGGGCGCTTCAGCTAACATATTGCATTACATTGAGAATAATAAGCAGTGTAAGGCCGGTGATTTGCTCCTAATGGATGTGGCCGCTGAATACGCGAATTATTCGAGCGATATGACGCGTACGATTCCTGTTAGTGCTCGTTTTACCGACCGTCAAAAGGCTGTTTACAATGCAGTCTTACGCGTTAAAAATGAAGCAACTGCTCTTTTGGTTCCCGGTGTGTTATGGGCAGAATACCACAAAGAGGTTGGTAAAATGATGAGTTCAGAGCTTGTTAGCTTAAAGCTATTAGATCAAAAAGAAGTAGCTGATAATCCGCTCGCCTACAAAAAATATTTTATGCACGGAACGAGCCACCATTTAGGATTAAATACCCATGACTATGGAGAACTTAAGACGCCCATGAAGGCCGGGATGGTTTTTACCGTTGAACCGGGAATCTATATTCCTGAAGAAGGTTTTGGGGTGCGATTAGAAGACAATGTAGTAGTTCAGTCGAGCGGATCCCCAGTAAATCTGATGCAGTCTATTCCTATTGAGGCTGATCATATCGAGACCCTAATGAATGAACGCTAATTGAAATTAGAGCGCTTAAGAGCGAAGGGAATAACCAGCCCAGCTGAAATATACCGAGCGGTATAATATTTAAAAAATTTCTTAAATACACCGATTCGAAATAACCTAGTACTGCATCTGGAATAGAGAACAAAAAGGTAGTCGTCGCTACTATTTGTAGCACGTTCCCGCCCGTTAAATGTTTAGGTAATAAGTGCAGTAAGATTAGAACAATGGTTAGTGGGTAAATGAGCAGCAACACAGGATAGGCTACACGAATAATTTCATCTACTCCTAATGTGGCCAACAGCACCCCAGCGATGCAGGCAATGGCGATGGTTATGACATAGGCTTTCCTTGAAGGAGCTATTTGTTCGTTAACAAAGTCTGCAGCTCCAGTAACGATTCCTACAGCAGTAGTAAAACAAGCAAGAGTCACTGTAACACCTAATATTTGCGTGCCTGCGCCTTCGAATAAAAAGCTGCTTAGGTAGATTAATAGTTCAGAGCGATTGTAGTCATTAGCGCTTGCAGATGCCAAACTAGCTCCTGAATAAATAAGGCCAAAATAGATAATCATTAGTGCCAAGGCCGCCCAAAACCCACCTTGTTTTAACACCTTAGATTGTTGCTTGACGTTTAGATAGCTAAATTGATTTTTCACAGAGAGTACTAATACTGCTCCGACTACTACTGCAGCGATGGCATCGAAGGTTTGATACCCCTCGATAACTCCCGAACTAATTAGTTCGCCAAAAGGGGTTGGGTTTGTACTGGGGGCTACGCTTCGCCCAAAAGATTGTATGATCAAAAGCACCATTAGAGTTACCAGTAATGGCGTGATATAGTTACCAATTATAGATAATACTCGGCCTCTGTAAAGTGCAAAAAAGGGGATGCCCCCAAAGAAGACTAGTGCGCTTAGTAATGGGGAAAGGCTTGTAAATGGAGCTACCCCTAACTCGTATGTTACGGCAGCAGTTCGAGGCACCACAATAAGTAGACAAATGATAAAGATGATGCTAGTGTAGAGAAGTGAGAATTTCTTCAAAACGGGTTGAGCCAATTCATAAAGCCCTCCTTGAATTTTAGAATGAGCCAATATGCCTAGATAAGGTATGAGTACTGCTGTGGCACAAAAACCAACTGCCACGACGAGCCACTGATCGAAAGCTTTATACCCCAAAAAAGGAGGCAGAATTAAATTACCTGCACCAAAGAAGAGCGAAAAGAACGCTAGCGCAACGAGTCTAACTTCTTTACCCATCTTAAAAAGCTGTCCAGCCCTGTGCTTTTAGTTCGATCGCTTCGCCTGATCGAGTTACAAGGTATTCACCATCTGCGGCAGCGTTCATATGGCCGATGACCGTAAGATTTGGGTTGCCTTTGATTTTGTCATAATCGCCTTGTGAGATCGTGAAGAGCAGTTCGTAGTCTTCTCCACCACTAAGCGCAATCGTAGTTGAATCCAACGAGAATTCCTCACAGGTACTTATCATTGCTGGATCAAGCGGAATCTTGTCTTCGTACAGACGGCATCCAACTTTAGATTGTTTGCAAAGGTGTTTGATTTCTGAGGCGAGCCCATCGCTGATATCGATCATCGAGGTTGGCTTAACATCTAGGGCGACTAACAATTCTGAAATGTCTTTTCGAGCCTCTGGTTT
>JAAZVG010000133.1 GCA_018623655.1 Flavobacteriaceae bacterium | reverse complement strand
GGGAAAATTGAAGAAAATGATATAGATCTTAATGAACTTCGTTCGCAAAAAGGCGATGTCGTACAAGATAGTATTGATGTTCAGAAGATTCATAGAATACAATCTGCTGTAGGCTATCAAAAGTTAATGGAAATTAATAAGTACCAGCCGCATTACTCAGATCCACAAGTAGCTGTTTATTCGAAACCAAAACGTTTTGATTTTCAAATCGTTGATTACACCTTATTCAAAGATCTTTGGGTACATGTAGTTGCCTTCAAAGAAAAATCTAAAGCACAATTTTATGGAGAACTTTGGATTAGCGAAGAAGACAAAGCACTATTACAATTCAAGTTTATCAACAATAAGCCCATAAAATCAGTGAAATTACTTGGTATTGAATATTCAGAGCCGAGAGTACAGGGTCAATTTTTATATAAAAAATTCGATGATGGTAGTTATCGTAACTATTTCGGCCGGCTCGAACAAGACACGAAAGTAAGTATCGATCGACCACTTTCATTTATAGAAAAAAAGAAATCTTTTATCGGTGGACGTAAAGTGAATCGAGTTGATCTAGATATGTTTTTCAGTTTGAATCAAATAGAAGAGTACACTTACATCCTATCTGAAAAGGAGGTGCAAATTACTGATAATGAAAACTATTTTATTTTAGAAAAGCTCGACTCCTACCCTTCCCATTACTGGAAAGACGAAGCATTTTCGATAGCCCCCAGTGAAGCAATGAAAAATTTTAAAAAGCTTACAGAAAAATAATTTTGTAACCTATACTTCTCAATTCAAATAAAAATGTTACGTTTGCGTTACATTAAATAAACAAAAATCCATGAATGCAGAAGTACTAATACCCACCCTTGCTATATCTACAGGGATCATCATCCCAATTGCTGTTTTTATCTGGCAATACTATGATGCTAAAGGAAAACGAGAAACAGTGGTAGAAATCTCAAAACACCTCAACGACCCTTCAAAACTAGAAGAGCTCTTACAAATTTTCGATGAGCGAAAGAAGGAACCTATTGACTATCGTCGCGGCGGAGTAATTACCATTTTCGTGGGTGCAGGTTTATTTTTCTTGGGCTACTTTTTCTTAGGCAGCATTCTAAAAGGCGTTGGAGCCCTAGTAGGTCTTATCGGCGTAGGCACAATGATTGCAGGATACCTATACCCCAATACAGAGAAAGAACTAACTGACGCAGTTGATAAATTCGAAAAGAAGTAAGAATGGGTAAGGACCATCAAAAACTCCTTAACAATCTGGAAGAATTACGAAAACGTGCAGGTTTAACTCAGGAAGAACTCTCAGTTCAAGCCGAGGTATCAAGAAAGAGTATAAATGCAATTGAAAATGGTGTTTACGTACCCTCCACAGTCCTAGCATTAAAAATTTCGAAGACATTAAATTGTAAAGTAGAAGATCTTTTTAAGCTTCCCTAGATCGTTAGGATTGAAAATAGTCCTATTGAATGACATTCTTTATATGCTGTTCAACTCCAATGGCATCAATATCCTTGAACATATCAACGGCTAAGGGGTGAAAGTCCATTTTTAAATGCTTTCTAGACCATAAAGCCATTTCAACCATTGTTGGATATAGATCGATTCCTTTTGAAGTCAAACTGTAAACTTTAATTTTTTTATCATCCGAATTCCGGGTGAATTCAATCAATCCTGCATCCGTTAATTTTTTCAATCGATCAACTAGAATATTTGTCGAAATCCGCTCCGGGGCTTTTAAAAATTCAGAGTAAGTGTCTCTCCCAATAAAGAGGTCTCTAATAATTAATAGTGACCATTTATCCCCTATAATGTCAAGTAAAGATGATACCGGGCAAGTTGATCGGTTCTTCATTAGTTTATTCTGAATAAAAATTAAATCAAGTAAAGGTACATCGTAATTTTTATTTTAACTTGACAATTGCAATTAAATATAATAACCCTTAAATATTTACAAAATGAAACACTTATTAAGTATAATCCTATGCGCGATACTAATGGTATCGTGCAGTACAAATTCTTCTCAAGCTGAATTTGAAAAAAATACGGAGTTAGCTAAGGACTACTTTAAGCAATTTGAAGAAAAGAATATTGATGCAGTTTTTGCTTACCTACATCCTGATATTGAGTGGCATATGCCCGTATATGGAATGGAAATGGGAGGTATAGATGAAGTTCAAGCAGCCATCCTTGGATACCATGCCGAATATGAAGATTTAAAATTTACTGCAGATTATTGGTTGCCAGGAGTTAATACCGACACTGGTGTGCCGGATGGAAGTACTCGAGTCTATGGCACTTGGACTTCTACTCACAAAAGAACGGGTAAAAGAACAAATTTAACCTCATACCATTCATTCGAATTTGAAGATGGTAAAATAATTAGTGGAGGTGATTGGTTTGACCTAGGGGGTATGATGAATTCACTTGAGCCACAGGCTATAGCAAAAGGGAGTCTCGTTGGCTTTCATAAGCTTGATGTCACACTAAATCAAGGATTTACTATGGAGGACTATCTCAACTATTTTACAAACGAGATTGTTCCTGCTTACAATGCCGCTTATATGGGAGCTAAGGTCCACTTAGTCAAAGGTTCTAAAGGAAAAGACATAAATTCATTAGGAATGATTTGGATATTTGAATCTGAGGAATCTCTTTCTAAGCTTTGGAACGAAGACGGATCATCAACCGAATTAAATAATCAAATTGGAGCACAATTGAGTTCTGTAAATGAAGGTTTGGCTGAGATTGGTAGCTGGACATCAGAATTCACTGATTGGATTGTTCAATAAGTAACAGGTAATATCAGAATAAAAAAACACCCTTCCAGCGGAGGGTGTTTTTTTATTGTAAAAGCTCGAGACTAAGCTAGTTTATTTTAAAATCAGCACTTCGTGATTTTAAAATCATGTACATAAAAATCAAAGCTAAGGCGAAATGTGCATAACCATAAAGGTCAGGAACATCGGTTCGTAATTGCAGAACAATATATCCTTGCAGAATATTAAGAAGCATAATTGAGAGCCCTATTTTTTGGGCCAATTTGACCGCCGCTTGATTCTCTGAAGAGTAAGAAATCTTATTTGGGAAACTTACAATTGCTGCACATAAAAAAGCGGCGGCTGTAATAAGGTTTCCATAATCGCCGGTTAAGTGAAACTGATTAGATTCTCCTAACACAGGAAGAAGAGAGTATAGAAAAGTACCTAGAAGTAAATTTCTACGATTCATTTTAATCGCCCCGTAAGCAGCTATTGCAATCGTTACAATGCTCCCTACGGTAAAGAAAATAGTTAATGCATCCATATTGAATATTTATTGGTTAAGGTTTCTCGAATATAGGTTATTAGTTGCTCCCGAAGAAGTCTTTAAAATACATGAGCTGATACTTTATTGCATTTCTCCAATAGTCCCAGTTATGAGCTCCTGGCCGTTCAATATAAACGTGACCTACTCCTTTCTTGAGAAGTTCTTGATGTATCCTTTTATTATCATTAAAGAAAAAATCATCATAACCACAATCAATAATTAAACTGAGATCTTCACTGATAAGATCGAGCATATTAATTACCGCATTTTCATCCCACAAAGTTTTATTTTCAGAAAAAGGACCAAGTCGTTTAGCAATATTCCAGTTATCAGGAAAGGAACGAATATCTACCCCGCCACTCATTGAACCCGCTGCTCCCCAGAGGTCTTGATGTTTGAATGCCAGGTATAATGCTCCATGACCCCCCATGCTTAAGCCTGTGATTGCCCGCTGCTTTTTTTCAGATGAGACTGAGTAATTCTTCTCTACTGCATCGACCAACTCCATTGCGATATACGTTTCATATTGCATATTCTGATCAATCGGACTGTCAAAATACCAACTTGTATCTCCACCATCAGGGCAAACGATGATAAAATCTAAATCGTTAGAAAGTTCTCGAATGATTGGTGCTTTGGTAACCCAGTCTGCGAAATCCCCGCCAGCTCCGTGAAGTAAAAATAATACGGGCCGTTTCTCATCCGTTAGAGAATAATTTTCTGGAGTCACCACAATATTAGGAATCGTCTTCTGCATGACCTGACTATAAACATTTAACGTGTCTATTTGAGAAAAGGTCATCCAAAATGATGACAGAAATAGTAAACAGAAGAGGGTTAATTTCTTGCTGGGTATCATTTTAATTTCTTCTAATCTACCAAGAAGTTAGATTAATTCACTTGTTGAGAGAAATAAAATTTAAATTTCAATTTCCCATTTTCTTTTACTAGATAAGCACTTTCTAACCACTCATAGTACAAATAAGTGTCTCCCTCTGGTGTTGGTGATTCGAGGGTAAATTCACCAGTGTGTTCAAGAGAAACGTGTGCAGAATTTTTATCTAAATCAATCCTAAAATTCTTAAACGTTCTGTTTGATTCAAATTTCCCAAACCCTTTCACGAACTCAAGAAATTC
>JAAZVG010000132.1 GCA_018623655.1 Flavobacteriaceae bacterium | reverse complement strand
CCTCTTCAGCAAAGAAAGAGGATGCCGTTTCTAAGTCTTCATTCTCTAAAGAATCGAAAAGTGCATGTACAACTTTGGCGTTTTGCTCATAAAGAGCCATTGCCGATTCTACTTCTACTTGCTCTTGAGTTTTTTGATTACATGAGAAAAGTAGACCAGTACATACTGGTAGTAAAAGTAGTTTCTTAATTTTTTTAAATGAGTAATTCATTTGATTACCACATGTCTGCATAGGTTTTCGATTTATTTCTTTGGTTATTGTAATGTCTCATTCGCTGATAAACTACATTATGTATGTCTTCTACATTACCGCGCGAATTGATAAATTTTTCGGCAGACCCATTAGCAAAAACTTCTGCTCTAATACGTTCTAATTCAGTCCACCCTTCGGCTGACATTGCAACTGAATGAGTTGCCCCATTTGGGTTTCCAACAGTATAAGCTACAAGACTAATCCATCTATTACCAAATACCTTTTTGTTTTCATTCAGAAATGTTTTGAAGGCCTTTACGAATTGCTCTGGATCTTCCACTTTTAAATACCATCTCTGTTGTGTGTTATGCTTACTCCCGTCACCTTGATTATAAACAACCGTCCCCGCATAACTTTTCCCAGAATCTGCAATGTATTGTGATCTTCGTGTCCAAAAATGAGGACCTTCATATTCTGTTCGCTCAGTTTTAATTCCCCAGTTATTCATATCGCCATAACGACCAATTCTAATGTTAAAATCCTCACTTCCTATTCTGTACCAATCAATAACAAGTCCTCCGGAATCAAACTCGATATCACCGTAAAAATTGTCATTTAATTCAAGAAAGGAATTCATATCCTTCCATTCAACTTGGAAATTTCTAACATTAAAAACAGTTTGTGCTTGCCCTGATATCCAGAATAGAAGGGCAAAGAGTAGAATAAATTTTTTCATTTGTTTTAGATTTAATTGGTTAATGGGAAATAAGTTATGTTTTTTAATTGCAATATGCAATAAATTAGAAAAAAATTCTATTGTCGAAACAATCATGTTCATCATATTTTGCTTTGATCCAATGAACCTTAGATTGAATTATGGGTAGAAACAACATATTGTTTAGTAACTAATTTAGTGATTGGCTTATTTTGCTTTTTAAATTTTCTAAGCTACCCATCCAGACTTCCAAACTAGGTTCTTGATCTCCATAGGTATTATGTGCTTGAATAACAGCATCTTTTATTTGATTTGACCACGTGTCTAAAAGTGAGTTTATATTGGGTGTATTATAAAGGTCGTTTCTAAAAGTGAGATCAAACGCGTTATATTCATCTAAAAACGGAACAAATGATCCGATTAACTTATCACAAGCTGCTGATTTCTGTTGGAGGTTAAAAAGACCGTGTGGAAAACCCTCACAATTATTGCTGGTTTCATGCCATTTATCTTTAATGGGGGTTACGGGATTTATATCGGAAACTAAATTTTCAAAGGCGTTATCTAAATCCCAAGGGATAATCTGTACCTTATTTTCAATGGGATCTTCATATAAGTAGTAATTATGATTGTCGAACGTTTCCCCATCACCATAGAAATGAAGAAATCCATCATCATGAGCTATTCTCCTGTCTACAACCAACATTTTAAAAAATAATTCTTTATCCATCCAATTTTCAACTATACTCCACGCTTCGTTATTTACAACATCAGCTAATTGATCTGAAAAGGATTTAATTTTTGATACATCCGAGATTTCCTCATTAGTTTTTAATCCACTTTGAAAATAGGATTCACTCCAAGATTCTCCATCATCTTTTACAGGCCACCTCTCTTTGTATAAATTACCTCCTGGATTGTCGAAATTTTTATTGGTAAATGGCCCATCGATTTGTTCAGTATTCGCGTAAATCCCATTAAACTCACCATTTATATAAATAATTGCATGGTTTGATCTTGGTGCAATTACACCAAAATTCCTAAACATATAATATCCTAATCTTTCATGCATTTTAGATCGATCAAGATTTTGTGAATGAAATTGAAGTTTGTTTAAACCATAAAACTTTCTCTCATTACCCCAATTAAATTTAATTTTCATCGACAATTTGGGACATGTTTTATATCCTGATGGCTCTGACCAATTATTGCCTGATAAACAACCAACCCAAGCCCCAACACTTCCTTTATATCTTACTCCTACGTTGCTTACTATCTTTCCTTCAAAAACCAAAGAACCTTCAACATACTCTTCAGCCGTGGGGTTATTGTTAAGTATATCTAGGTTTTGTTGGTTGATGTATATATCAAATCGATGTAGTTTATTTTGGTCATATATATAATTTGAGGAATGATTTGGATTTTCAATGTATTCCTCAAATTCATTAAGATTAAATGTATAATCAACACTTTCAAAACTGTCCTTCGCGCAGGAGATAAATATTAAAAGGAAAAAAGAACCGAGTAATTTGTTGAACGCTCTTATTTCAAGTTTTATTCCCATAGCACTATTTTTTACACTTGAATATAATTGCTGGTGGTAAATTTAAAAGTGTCATATCCATGGCCACTTGATTAAAGTGTTTTCTTAAAAGTTTGTACCTGTTGAAGCTGTATAGGTATTGAATAAACATCCCATCATTATTCATATGTGGTATTACTTTACCGATAATGGAATTTATGGTCGATTTTTCAAATAAGGATAAGGGTAAACTGGAGATAAAATAATCTACACTGTTTATTTTTTGAGATTCAAGTATTTTATCAAATTCGAGGACGGAGCCATGTATAAGATGGAGTCCATCTTCGTTATGAAACCTCTTTTTACAATGGTTATAGAATTTTTCATTTAATTCAAATGAGTACAGATTTGTACTTTTTCTTTTTCTAGAAATAATCTCTGAGGTTATACAGCCATTACCAGCACCGAACTCAATAATATTTTCCGCTCTCTCGAAGTCAATATCCTTCAGGCAGGCATGGATTAAATACTTTGAGCTAGGCCTTATGGTTCCCGATGTCTTAAAACTTAGTATTGCTTCTTTAAAAAATGAATCCATCAAGAATTATATCAGACCAATAAACATAGAAAATATTCAATATAAGCTCACCGACGAACACACCTAAGAAAATAAATTTAAAGGGCATTTTAATTATTCCACCAATATAGCAAATCAAATCTGTAGGAACGAGCGGGAAAAATGACCATGCCGTTACAAAATAGATAGCTCCTGGTTTTTGTAAGCGATTTTTCCATTTTAAAATTTGTTTTGGAGATTTTGATTCTAAATACTTACTAAAACCTAATAAGTCTGAAAAATAGTAAAGCATTGTAGCAGATGACATTACCCCAATCATAGAAATAATAAGAACCATTAATTTATGATCTGGAAATAAGAGACCTCCTCCTACTACAAACGGTGTTGATGGAATAAGAAAAAATCCTCTGACCAGGCACAGAATCGTATACACCAAGAGCATCTCATTTTCATAGAAACTTATAAATTCTACAATCGTATTTGGATTAATGATACTTGGATCTTTGATGTATTGATAGATAAAAAATAGGATAACAAGAACCCATAGGCCATAAAGTATTTGTTTCCCCTTTTGAATATTTGCAACGATCACTTTATTATAATTCAAAGTGTTTAATTCAAGATTACATTCTTCAATATAAAAAACCATCGAAAATCGATGGTTTTCAGACATAGAATTATGTGTCTATATTTTTATTCTAATGTTCTAATGCCTTATCGCAATGACATGTGTTTCTTCATTAGAACTCTATATTTCAAATCGCGTAGACTCAGCATCTTTTGATAGGCTTTATTGGAGTCTGAAGCGCTACCCATTAATGACCTTAAGAAACTCTCATGGCTATCATACCAGTCTGCGGTGACGTGGGTATGTGAAATGTCAGTTCCATAATCATCTATTCTTCGATGAAAATCCCAACCTACCCTTAGGTCGTTCTCAGAAAGTGATTTAGTCCCATTGATTTCTGCGTCTTCATAACTCTTCCACTTCTCGTTCTTTAACTTTATGATATTCATCACTAAATAAGAAGGTACTTCTTCTATACCCGGTTTACGAATTTGTGCTAATCCCATATACTTTACAACGCCTACAATTTCACGGATAGACCTTAGGTCTTTCCCTCTTAAAGAGGCATCTCTAGAAAATAAACCATCGCCCCAAGTTGGCTGAAACTCATTTATTTCTTTTTGGTTTTCAACTTGATAGATGGTTGTAAGCATATGCGTAAAGTCTTCTTGCGGATTATCTACGACTTTCCAAACATCCCATCCGATAATTAAGCCTTTATCAATTCTTTGTTGATGTACCTTTGAGAACACATGCTCGATGTATTCATCATAAGCTTCGATGTCGTGTGCTTTTACATAGGTGCCCTCAAAAATTATTTGCTGACTAAAGGTTGTGACGGAAACTAGAAGTGCGACAATTAAGGTGAAATACTTTTTCATT
>JAAZVG010000131.1 GCA_018623655.1 Flavobacteriaceae bacterium | reverse complement strand
TCGATCCTTCAAATACGGAAGTTTTTTTCGAACCGCTTGAAGTTCATCCTTTGACATGGTATGTCGCAACACACACTCCCCAGATTGCGAACCTAAGGATTCACCCATCGGGGTGAATGTGGTGCTGTGACCCGGGTATTCTTTGGCTTTATTATCCTCTCCAACCCGATTTACTCCTATCGCATAACACTGATTCTCTATCGCTCTAGCACATAATAGACTATCCCAGGCGTTGATTCTCGGAGCTGGCCAATTTGCAACACATAAGAATACATCATAAGGAGTGTGATATCGGGCCCAAGCAGGAAAGCGAAGATCGTAACAGATAGAGAGAGAAAATGTCCAGCCCTTGTAACTTGCAAGCACTGGTTCTTGTCCTGGTTGAAAAACCTTCGCCTCATTGCCTAGAGCAAATAAGTGTTTTTTATCATAACAAACCACCTTGTGATCTGGGGTAACAAAATACATCCGATTATAAAAGACCCCTTTCTCTTCCACCGCCAAGCTCCCAGTCACCGCAGCATTTTTTCGCTGAGCGGTTTGTTTCATCCAATCTAAACTGATGGCATCTCCTAATTCGGTTTGGTCGGGATCATCGATAAAACCAGTGGCAAACATCTCTGGAAGCACGATCAAATCAGCCGAAATTGTTTCGATCAATCGATCAATTTGGTTTAGATTGCGCTGCGGATTCTTCCAACAAATATCCAATTGCACAAGGGCTACCTTTATTAAATCAGCTTTCATAGGATTAAAGTTAAAGCACTTATCTTTGATTAAACCCTATTTCAATGCTAAAGACCCTTTTTTCCCTTGAATTAAAAAGTCTTTTTCGATCCCCCACCTGGAAACAAAACCTTTGGATGCGCATACTCATCGTGTTTGCCATTCTTTACTTTGTTTTGATTTTTCTGTCCCTAGGTGTTGGCGCCTACTACATCATTGAGGAAGCTCAGATCGGAGAACCCTTCGAAGTCATCAACCGATACCTTATTTATTACATCGGGTTTGATATCGTTTTTAGATATATGATGCAGCCGATGCCTGTAACCAATGTGCAGCCCCTACTCTACCAAAACATCAAAAAATCAACTATTGTACACTTTTCGATGCTCAAGATGCTCTATTCATTTTTTAATTGGAGTCATCTGTTCTTTTTAATTCCACTAAGTATCATCTTGACCGTTGAAGGCCAAGCAGCAGGACAAGTGTGGGGGTGGAGTCTTTCTATCTACTTCTTGTTACTCATTAATAATTACCTCAACGTCTTAGTCAATCAAAAGAATGTTGTTTTCGGATTAGTAACCTCACTTGTTCTAGGCAGCGCATCGCTTCAGTATTTTGGGATTTTTGATATCACCCCATATACCCAAGTATTCTTTACTTCACTATTCAATCAGTCTTGGTTAATAGCCGTTGCTTTCGGCTTATTGGTAGTTATTTATTATTCAGCCTTTCGACACTTTAGAACCCGTATGTATCTCGATGCAGGTCTTGCCAAGAAAAGTGAAAGAACCATATCTATTAGTGAAAATTACTTTAGTCGCTTCGGCAAATTAGGCCTTATCCTTAGAAATGATGTAGCCCTGATTCTTAGAAATAAGCGAGCGAGACAGGCTGTTTTTGCAGGTTTCTTCTTTATATTCTACGGCCTATTATTCTTCACAGGGGCGGTCGAAGCCTACCAAGGAGATACTTGGAAGCTGTTCGCAGGGATTTTTGTTACTGGAGGGTTTCTTTTCAGTTTTGGCCAATATGTACCTAGCTGGGATAGTCAGTATTATCCGTTACTGATGACCCAAAATATCACCTATATAGACTATCTAAAATCGAAGTATACCCTAATTCAAGTATTTACGGCTATAACGACCATTCTTTCAAGCTGGTATCTAATCTTCGGGCTAGAGATATTTAGTTTCGTGCTTTTAGGAGCGATCTACAATCTAACCATTAATTCGGTGATTGTACTGTGGGGCGGAGCGTACGTTCGTACCAAAATCGATCTTACCTCAAATAAGAAGGCGTTCGGAGACAAGAACGCTTTCAACTATAAAACCTTGCTTTTAACGCTTCCTAAAATTTTACTCCCTGTAATCATTTACGGAGTCTTCGATTATGCCCTAGGGCCCATTGCTGCAAAAATTAGCATCGTAGTAGTTTCTATTGCCGGATACTTTTTAAAGCCATACCTATTCAAAACCATTATTTCGATTTACCAAAAAGAAAAATACGCAACCCTTAAAGCTTACCGCTCATGATCACCGTATCAAACCTCAGTAAAACCTACAAGGATACTACCGTTCTTTCTATAGAATCTCTTGAATTATCCAAAGGAGAAATCATCGGATTAGTCGGAAACAACGGCGCCGGTAAAACCACCTTCTTCAGCCTACTACTCGATCTTATTAAACCCTCAACCGGGCATATTGAAAACAACCTGATCAGAGTAGACCAGTCAGAGTCTTGGAAGTCAAACACCGCAGCTTTTATCGACGAAAGCTTTCTAATCGGATACCTCACCCCCGAAGAATACTTCAGTTTCATCGCTGGGCTTCGAAATATCAACAAAGCCGATCTGAACACCTTTTTAGATCGATTTAGCACCTTTTTCAACGAAGAAATTCTCGGAAAAAATAAATACATCAGAGACCTCTCTAAAGGAAATCAGAAAAAGGTCGGAATCGCCGCTGCCTTCATCGGCGCCCCAGAACTCGTCATTCTCGACGAACCGTTTGCAAATCTCGACCCTCGTGCACAAATGCAGCTTCAAAACCTTATTCGCGAAATCAATCAAGATTTAAAATGCAGCATCTTTGTGTCTTCACACGATTTACTTCACGTAAGCGAACTTTGTAAACGCATTTTAATTCTAAACAAAGGAGAATTAGTTAAGGATGCCAACCGAGAAGAGATTTCACTTGACACGCTACGAGCCTTCTTCACCGAGGAAATCGCGGAAGTAAGCGAAACTACTCCATTACCAGAGGACGGATAGCTTCAGCCCAAATCGCATATCCGGTGCGATTCATGTGTAGTCGATCTTCAATAAAGAGGTCTTCTCTCACTTCACCTTTTTGTAGCATCAAAGAATAAATATCAGCAAAGACCAGTCGATCCTCTTTTTTGGCTCGACGTTCAACTGCTTTGTTTAAGGCCTCGTATTCTTTACGCAACTTCCAACGAAGCGGACTCGGTTTAGCTGAAATATAAACAATCTCAGTCTCAGGGTTTTGTTCCCAAATACGCGTGAAAATGGTATCCAAATGTTCTAAGATTATGCGTGTTTTACGACCCGCATCAATATCGTTATCACCCTCATAGATAAAAACTTGCTTAGGCTTATATCGAAGCACCAAATCTTCTAAGTAATAATTTAGCCCAAAGGCTGTTGAACCTCCAAAACCCGTATTAATTATCGGTGAACCTTTAGATAAAAGACCCGCATCTCTCCACATTCGAATACTCGAACTCCCTGTAAAAATAATAAGTCCTGTATCCCAAGTAGGTACCGGATTCTTTGCAATTTCATTTACTTCAGAAGCAAAGGTTTCTGCCTGTTTCAAATAAGTTGCCTGCAGGTCATTTTGTGCAAAAACAAACGAAAAAGAAAAAAATATAACTAGGGTATTGATTATCGAACGAAACATAGGTCTTTGATTTACCGCAATTTACATATTAAAGAGACCATTTTTTGTCGAACATTAAAATTTAAAACTTGAAAGGTTATTTCACTGAAAGTGTTGCAATTACCATTTTTTTAAGGCTTAATTTGAGAGACTTGATTAGAATAATTCAGTCAAAAAGACTTATACTAACTTAGGTGTTTTAATTTCGAACTACCCCTAATTAGCGAGAGTTTATTAATTTGCGATAATGAAAAAGAAAATAGTCGGTCTTCTCTGGGGCTGGTTATCTATTAGTTGTACAGCTAATTTAATAGTCGAAGACCCGGAAAAATTCTCTCTAATAGGACTACAAGAAACTTACTCTACTGAGGAAACTAACGAGGAACCACAGAATATTGCTCCGATAATAGTTAAGACGAATCCTCCGAAGGGTGAGATCATTTCGGGAAATAGAGATGTTTATTTGAAATGGGATTTCTTCGATGAAGACGGGCCCATTAAGGTAGCTGACCTACTGCAAAGCTTATCTTTTTTGGTTGAAATCGACACCGATGAATCTTTTGGTAGCCCAAGAATTTTCAACCTAGAGGGGAAAAACGACATCTGGGTTTCTACGAGTCCAAACACTACGTATTACTGGCGAGTACGTGTTAGCGACGGGATCGATGAAACTGAAGATTCAACTCCGTTTATGTTTGAGATCATTCCGAATTAGGTAGCTCTTCAAGCAATTTTTCTTAACTTCTTAAGCTTTAACTCGACCCTATGAAGAATCTTTATTTTGCGTTTGTTTTCTTGATGGCAATTAGTTGTAATCCGACCATAGCCACTGAAGATTTTGCTTTTGAAGAAGCCACAG
>JAAZVG010000130.1 GCA_018623655.1 Flavobacteriaceae bacterium | reverse complement strand
TTACTTGATAAGGTAAGTGAAATAGGAAAAGAAAACCATTTGGAGTTCATCGAAGGCCCTGTAGGTTTCTCAAACCTAGATAAGGTTGGTGTTATGACCGAAGGTTTTGAAAATATGGGTACCATGATTACTTGGTATAATCACGCGTACTACGTCAAACATTACGATGCTTACGGATTAAAAAAGGAGAAAGGATATGTAGAAAGTAAATTTCCGGCCGAAAATGCAGATCCCAAATTCTTTGCTAGTTTCAGTGAGATAATTCAAAAACGTTACAATCTCAGAGCAGTAAATTTTAAGCGTACTAAGGATTTAATGCCTAAGGTGGATGAAATGTTCGATCTCTTTAACGATAGTTATAGTAAGCTATCTTCTTTTGTACCTATTTCAGAACGGCAAAAAAAGTTTTTCAAAGAAAAATACATCGCCTTTATCAATCCTGAATACATCAAATTTGTCATTGATTCAAAAAATAAAATTATTGCTTTTGCCATTGTAATGCCTTCATTCGCTAAAGCGTTGAAGAAGGCGAATGGAAAATTATTTCCTTTCGGGTTTATACACCTCTTATGGGCAAAATATTTTTCAAAAGACGTGACCTTCTATTTGATAGGAATTACACCAGAATACCAATCAAAAGGGGTAACCGCGATCCTTTTTACAGAATTCAAGAATGAGTTTAATAAAAGAGGTATTGAAATGTGCCACCGAACTCCAGAACTAGAGGACAATCATGCTATCCATCGTCTCTGGTCCAATTTCAATACGACCACTACGCAGAGGCGTCAAACGATGAAAAAAGCTATAGAATAATAAAGGAGGCTCTAAGGCCTCCTTTATTTAAAGCTGAAAATTTTATCAGCTATTAATTCATCGCAGCACTAACTGCTGCTGAAAGTCTTTTATAGGTCCCGTTTTCCAATCTTTCCCGTATCGCAGAAAATGCATCGAGGGTAATTGCTACGTCTTCAAGGGTATGAGTGGCAGTAGGAATCATTCTAAGAAGAATAAGACCTTTTGGAATTACCGGATATACTACAATGGAACAGAAAATACCATGGTTCTCACGTAAATCCTTCACGAGTGCCATTGCCTCAGGGATGCTTCCGTTTAAATAAACCGGAGTTACACAGCTAGAGGTTGTTCCTATATCAAACCCTCTTTCTTTTAGTCCGCTTTGTAACGCGTTTACATTTTCCCAAAGCTTTGCCTTCAATTCTGGCTGAGATCGAAGCATGTCTAAGCGCTTGAGGGCACCTTTCACATAGATCATTGGTAATGATTTTGCAAACATCTGAGATCGTAAATTATACTTAAGAAAGTCGATAATTTCTTTATCCGCAGCTAAAAACGCACCTATTCCAGCGAGTGACTTAGCGAAAGTTGCAAAGTAAACGTCAATATCGTCCTGAATTCCTTGTTCTTCACCAGCACCAGCACCTGTAGCACCTAACGTACCAAAACCATGTGCATCATCCACTAATAATCTAAATTTAAATTTCTTTTTTAGCGCAACAATCTCTTTCAATTTTCCTTGCTCACCACGCATACCAAAAACACCTTCAGATATTACAAGAATGCCACCGTTTTGCTGTTCGGCAAGTTTAGTCGCTCTTTCAAGATTCTTTTCTAGGCTATCAATATCATTATGTTGAAAGGTGAAACGTTTACCCATATGAAGACGAACGCCATCGATAATACATGCGTGACAATCAACATCATATACAATGATGTCATCTTTAGATACTAAAGCGTCAACGGCAGACATAATTCCTTGGTAACCAAAGTTTAATAGATACGCTGCCTCCTTATTTACAAAAGCGGCAAGTTCATTTTGAAGTTGCTCGTGATATTCAGTATGTCCACTCATCATACGCGCTCCCATCGGATAGGCGGCCCCGTAAGTAGCAGCAGCTTCAGCGTCAACAGCCTTAACCTCTTCTAAATTGGCTAATCCTAAATAATCATTGATACTCCAAGTAAGAACCTCTTTTCCTTGAAACTTCATTCGATTCGAAATGGGTCCTTCTAATTTTGGAAATACAAAGTATCCTTCGGCATGTGATGCCCATTTCCCTAAAGGTCCTTTATTCTCGATAATTCGATCAAATAAATCTCTCATATATCTAAAATATTATGAAAATATGGGCAAAAGTAAGATTAAAAAAATTACCCTATGAATTTTACTATGAATTTGTGATAGCCGATTTCTCGGTTACCTCTGCAAGGTCTTCCATTTCAATAAAGCCTTGCTCAGTCATCCAATTTTCACTGTAAATTTTACTTAAATAGCGTGACCCGTGATCAGGTAAAATAACGACTACAACACTTTTGTCATCAAAAACCTTTTGTTCGTTATACAATTCAGTAGCACGTAATGCAGCCCCTGAAGTATAACCAGCAAAAATACCTTCAGTTCGAGCTAAATTTCTTGCAGCCAAAGCAGCGTCTTTATCTGTTACCTTCACAAAGGTGTCAATAACACTAAAATCAGTGGCGCTAGGAATTAAATTCTTACCTAGTCCTTCTATGCGATAGGGATGAATTTCGTTTTCATCAAACTTTCCAGTTTCATGATATTTCTTAATTACTGACCCAAAGGCGTCTACTCCTAAGATTTGAATATTTGGGTTTTGTTCCTTGAGATATCTCGCTGTTCCAGATATTGTACCCCCTGTGCCACTGCATGCTACAAGGTGAGTTATGCATCCAGCGGTTTGTTTCCATATCTCAGGACCAGTGGTTTCATAATGAGCCTGTGTGTTCAACTCGTTAAAATACTGATTGATATAGATCGAATCTGGTGTTTCAGCGTGAATTCGTTTAGCAACCTCGTAATAAGATCGAGGATCGTCAGCGGCCACATGAGCAGGGCATACATGAACCTCTGCCCCCATTGCTTTTAATCCATCGATTTTATCTTGTGACGATTTCGAGCTTACCGCTAAGATACATTTGTACCCTTTCACCATACTTGCCATGGCTAGACTAAAACCGGTATTGCCAGAAGTGGTCTCCACAATAATACTACCCGGTTTTAATAATCCTTTAGCCTCTGCATTTTCAATAATAGATAGCGCAATACGATCTTTAGATGATTGGCCTGGATTAAACCACTCCAATTTTGCAAAAAATTGTCCAGGGTAGTTTGCAGTAACTTTCTGAAGTTTTACAAGCGGCGTATTACCAACCAAGTCTAAGATCGACTCAGATGCCTTAATGCTTTTATTCTTTTTAAAAAGTGAGAACAAATTCAAAATTTATTGCAAAGATAATTAAAGTCTACAAAGTGAGGGGTTATATAGATTCAAGATAAAGGTATACTCTTTTGCTAATTCTTTTAACTGCTCAAATCTTCCCGAAGCACCACCATGGCCCGTTTCTAAGTTAGTATCTAGGTATATTTTATTGTTGGATAATTGACACTCACGTAGCTTAGCAACCCATTTAGCCGGTTCCCAGTATTGTACTTGAGAATCGTGAAAACCCGTTGAAACATAAATGTTAGGATAATTTCGGGGACATACATTGTCATAAGGTGAATAAGATAACATGATTTCGTAAAATTTAGGATCATTGGGATTTCCCCATTCATCATATTCCCCGGTGGTTAATGGGATATCCTCATCGAGCATGGTGGTTACCACGTCCACAAAGGGAACTGCGGCAATTACCCCATGATACAATTCTGGATTGTTATTGATTACTGCACCAATCAAAAGCCCACCAGCCGAACCTCCCATGGCATATAAACGATCTGCACTAGCTATACCTAAAGAAATAAGACCCTTTGAAGCGTCAACAAAATCATTAAAAGTGTTACTCTTTAGTTCTAATTTCCCCGTTTCATACCACTCTCGACCAAGGTATTCTCCACCGCGTACATGCGCTATTGCAAATACAAAACCTCTATCGAGTAAAGAAAGTCGGGTAGATGAAAAATAAGGATCTACCGTATGACCATAAGAACCGTACCCGTAAACAAGTGTGGGTGCATGATTCGTAGTGTTTTTATGTTTGACTAGTGATATAGGTACCAACACACCATCTCTAGCAGTAACCCAGACCCTTTCGGAGATATAATCTGAGGGAGTATACCCCCCCAATACTTCCTGCTGTTTTAGCAATCGAGTTTCACGGGTTTCCATATCTATTTCATAGACACTCCCCGGGAGGGTCATTGAATTGTAATAGTAGCGTAGTGTAGTCGTTTTAAATTCTGGATTTTCATGAATATCGCATACATAAGTCTCACCTTCCATAGCAACCGTATAGAACGAATGATCATCCCATTGATAAATCTGAAGGTAAGTCAATCCCCTCTTACGCTCAGATAGCACATAAAATTTTTCAAAAAATTCTACATCTTCTAAAAGAATCTCTGGGCGGTGCGGGATAAACGTTTCCCAATGGTCACTTTCAGTTGCCGAAATTGATGTTTTCATCAATTTGAAATTCGTTGCCCCATCCTTATTGGTAAGCACATAGAAAT
>JAAZVG010000025.1 GCA_018623655.1 Flavobacteriaceae bacterium | reverse complement strand
GTCCGTGTCTCAGTACCAGTGTGGGGGATCTCCCTCTCAGGACCCCTAATCATCGTTGCCTAGGTAAGCCGTTACCTTACCTACTAGCTAATGATACGCATCGTCATCTCTATCCGAAATTCTTTAATTACTAAATCATGCGAAAAAGTAATACTATGGGGTATTATTCCACGTTTCCATGGGGTATCCCCCAGATAGAGGTAGATTCGATACGCGTTCCGCACCCGTGCGCCGGTCGCCGGCGAGTGCAAGCACTCCCGCTGCCCCTCGACTTGCATGTGTTAGGCCTGCCGCTAGCGTTCATCCTGAGCCAGGATCAAACTCTTCATTGTTGAATCTTAAATAATTTATGACTAACAAATCACAGATCGACCCCGAGCATCTTAGTTTTAATTCTTTACGAATCTTACGCTTTTGTCATCTCAATATGTTCAAAGAACGTCACACCGATACCAATTCATTCAGAATTTCAGATCAACTGAATGATCGTTTCAGTGTTTCAATACTTGTGCTTTTATTTCTTAAAGCGGGTGCAAAGATAGGAACGATTATTTCTTCAATGCAAGCTTTTGGACAAAAAAATTTAAAAAAATTGAAAGATTTTTTTTGACCCTTATTTAAAGCGAAAAGGATCAACAAGTTAGCTCAAAAAATTGAACGAAAAAAATTAATCAAAAAAATTCCAAACAAAGCCGAAACGCACCACTCCATCACGGTAAGGATAATTTGGTGCAGCAAAATAATCATTGTTAGAAAGGCTAGAATTCACATGCTGATATGTCAAGAAGAGTCTCATCGTTCTAACTTTTGCATTTATGAAGGCATCGACCAAGGGATATCCACCTATCATTTTATTATTCTGGACATAAAATTCACCCAAAACAGGATGGTAAGCATCGGCATAATAGGCATCAAAATAATGAGCCTTTAGCCCGATTTGAGCAAACATTGCTTTTTCAAATAGATCCGTACTAAAATAAATACTAGATCTTAAAATGATCTTCGGGATATTGTAATAGGCTTCAGTAGCGCCTGATTCTTGAATACGCGCCCTTAGGTCGAGTGTCCATTTATTATGTTGTGCAGACCCCTGATATTCTACATATTTAATTTCAACGGGTGAACCTGCAATATGAGGTCGAACCAGTTTCTCGTCTGTACTTATTAATCCCGCTCCATCAATGGCTGCGAAATAGGTGTAATTAGCTATCCGATCAAAGCCAGCGGTAATGCTTCCCCATTTCTCAGTTTCTAAGGTGGCGTACAAACGATTAAATTTAACTAATGGTTGAAACGTTTGACGCTTCCAATGGTATGGTAAATAATTGCTTGCATACTGTACCTTATTAAAAGAGGGTAGGCGTTCAGATCGATTCAAACCTGCCTTGATACTTATTGTAGAATCTATAGCCACCGATGCAACCGCATCTACATATAATCCCTCGGTTTCTTGTTTAATTGGAACACCGACTTCTGATGCAAGTTGAACAGAACCCCATTTACTATAAAGTACCCCTTCGGCTCTTAGATCATTATATACAGTAGAACGATTTTGAGTGAGCTCTTCTGTGAGAACCGTATCTTTTAAGTATTGCCCCGATCTCAGGTAACGCAACCTGGCTTGAAGTGTGCCAATCGTTTTATTTTGAAACTCGAGACCTCCACTTAGATCACTTCTACCTACTGAATGTTTATCGTCAATTGCCCCGCTGATTAGCGTCTCCCCAAAATCTGTAGTTGCCCCCTTTTGATTTATTTGAAAATACCTAGAATCATAGTGTAGCTCCTGAAGCGCATAAAGCTGTTCAGTAATCTTATAACGTTGATTAATGTAATAAGCCCGCTGAACAATTCGATGATTCATATCCGAAAGGCGCATATCGATTAGCTTACGATCACCAAACTGTGGATCTCCCGATTCAAATTGGGAGGCTGAGAAAAGAAGCCCTCCATTTTCCTGTTGCTTGCCGTCGTGGTAAGTATAAAACCCTAAAAGTTGATATCGCTTATTCTTTGATGTGTAATTCAATGAGGTTCTAAAACTTCCAGATTCAACCTCTTCAAATGCGTAGTGACCTTCTGAACGATGGCCACGAAAACCTATCATTAAATTGAAGTCTGGAGATAAATTAGTGGCTAAAAGTGCATCGGCTTGCTGTCCTCTATTCTGGGTAGTCAAAAATTTAAGTTCGGTAAGAGGTGTAGGCGTTCGATAAAAAGAAATATCATCCTTTTCAAAGATCATATAAGACAGGGGTGAATTGCCTAGTAAAGGTTCTTTGTATGGGGTATTCTTTACTAATTCCCCCATTGGTCTTCCAATATTTGAAAACGGAATTCGATCGAATAAATCACGCCCAGAGGTATTGAATCGATTAGCTAAAGACATTGTAAGGGTGGTGTCTATCGAAGTTGTGTCTCTTCTGTTCGATATGATAAGATAATCTGTAATTGGAGCGAGTGGCATGCGAGCCCGTTCTTTAAAACGATCAGCAATTGAATCAGAAAAATTCATGTTGCGTGGGGCACCTTTAAGGTTAATCGCTTTAAGCTGAGTGTCAGATTGAGCATTCATCAAACTACTCAACAACAAACCCAGTACAATGATAACGCGCTTCATGTTGCAAATAAAGGGAAACAAAATTAGCAGAGTAGCTAATTATTTTGTAAAAATATTAATTCGACTTAATTTTATAGGCCACTCACGACAAAAACGATATGAAAAAGAACTTCTTCCTTTTATTAGGAACCATGCTAGTGTTTGTCTCAACATACGCTCAGTATAAATCAAATGCACCACTAGCAGCTTATCTACAGAACGAAAAGGCCGAAAGAGTTGATCCTGATACAAGGCTTCCCATGTATACCCTGTCTCAAATAAGCGAAGCGGCCGAGAAATACTTTGCTAGACATGACCCAAACAGGAAAGGAAGTGGTTATAAGCCCTTTAAGCGTTGGGAGCATTATTGGCAATATTTTACAGATAAAGATGGGTACATTCTTCCGTCTAAAGTGCTTTATCAGGCATATAAAGATAAAATCACACAACCCAATACCTTAAATACCTTAGCAGATTGGTCAAATATTGGTCCTGTGAATACGGGACTCATTCGCTACACTCCGGGAACTGGAAGAATCAATCAAATGGCGGTAGACCCGGTCGATGATCAAATATGGTATGCAGGAGCTCCCTCTGGAGGCCTTTGGAAAAGTTTTGATGCAGGACAGAGTTGGGACGCTATTTTCGACAAATATCCACAGATTGGAGTCTCTGGAATTGCGATTGATGAAACGAATACAGACATTATCTACATCGCTACGGGTGATGACGATGCGCTAGATAGTTATTCAATCGGGGTAATGAAGTCTACCGATGCTGGTGTGACTTGGCAAGAAACAGATCTTACCTCAGACAATATGGGTCGCAATAATGCACTAAATGAAATTGTAATTCACCCGTCTGATAGTAACATTATATATGTAGCAGGGTCAAATGGGTTTTATAAATCTGTAGATGCAGGGGTAAATTTCGAACGCTCTCCTTTTGATGGAATGTCGGTCAAAGACGTCACTGACTTTAAATTGAATCCGGGTAATCCAGACATCATATACGCTGTTACCAATGACGGATTCTATCGATCTACTGACGGAGGTGATAATTTTGTAGCTTCGACCTCAACCGTTCTTCCAGAGGATTTTGGTCGTGCAGTTCTCGGAGTTAGTCCGGCAAGCCCAAACACTGTATACGTTCTTTATGCAGAAACGGGAGCAAACGATTATGAATTTGAAGGATTGTATCGTTCGAATGATGATGGCGCTACCTTCACTAAAACAGCGCAAAATGCAAATATTCTAGAGTCGCCACAGGCATGGTTTGACTTAGCTATTGCGGTTGACCCAGAAGATATCAACACGGTTTATGTAGGGTGTTTAAATATTTGGAAATCAACTAACGGTGGTAATATTTTCGGAAAACTGAACGAGTGGAGCATTTTTAATGAAGCATTTTCTCATGCAGATATACACACCTTAAAATTTTTCAATAATACATTGTATGCCGGGACAGATGGAGGACTCTACAGTTCAGCAGATGGTGGAGATACCTTTATAGACCATAGTATAAACGGAATTATGACCAGCCAGTTTTATCGAATGGGTATGGCAAAAAATGATGCCGGAAAAATGGTTGGTGGAACACAAGATAATGCCGGATTCATTTATAATAATAGTCAATGGAATACTTGGACCGGGGGCGATGGAATGGACTATGAAATTGACCCAACCAATTCCAATATTGCCTACGGATTTACGCAATTTGGGTCGACGCTATGGGTAACTACTCAAAATGGACAAAATTTAGGTTACGCTCCTTCACCCGAGCAAGGAAATTGGATTACACCTCTAACTGTTAGTGCCAATGGTCAGGTATTTGCTGGGTTTCAGGCGGTTTATAGACTAAGTAATGGTAGATGGACAAAGCTGTCGGATAACCTAACCGGTAGCAATATCGACGATCTCGAAGCCTCCCCGAATAACCCAGACATTCTTTACGCCGCTGAGGATAATCGTTTATTTATCAGTGAAGATGGCGGAGAGAATTTTCGAGGGATCTCACAATTTGATAATCCAATTTCTGATATCACGATCAATAGTAATGACAATAGTGTTGTTTATGTCACTACTTCGAACCGAGTAGGTACTGCCGAATATCGGCAACCTGCAAATCCTCAGGTGATGAAAGTAATTGTTCCAGAAACAGGTAATGCCGAGAAAATAGATATCACCGGTGATCTGCCAGATAATCAAGCTTTCCTTGCGATTATACATCAACAAAGAGATCTCAAGAATAGTATCTTTTTGGGGACAAGCCTTGGTGTCTACAGAACAGACGACGATCTTATTGCTGAAGGTCTTTGGGAAGATTACAGCAATAATCTGCCTAATACCGCGGTAAGTGATCTAGAGATTAGCGTTAAAGATGCAATTATTGCGGCTTCAACTTACGGAAGAGGTATATTCACCTCTCCGATTAATGTGGAAATCGCTGACTACGATGTATCACTTCTAGCACTGCGTCCTGGAGCAAATCGTCTCTATAGCGCAGGAGTCACACCACAGATAGATATCCAGAATGCGGGATTACAAACCATCGATGAGGTGACTGTAAATTATTCGATTAATCAGGTCGAACAAGAAGCGGTCACTTATTCTGTTTCTATCCCTGCTAATGGAGAAGCAACTTTAGATTTACCTTCCCTTGATCAAAGTATTACCGGGCAAGTAGACCTATCAGTAAACATTACTACCACAGATGACGCCTGGTCAGACAACAACACTCAAGAAAAATCATTGTTGATTAACTCCAATGGAAGTATCGGAACGTTATACGATGGAGAAACCATTGAAGGGGAATTGTTAACTTACAACGACTCCTTCACTACCTCCGTTTGGGAACTAGGCACACCAACAGGAACTTTACTTAATCAAACGGCTTCTGGAGAGAAAGCATGGGCGACAAATCTCGATGGAGAACATCCCAACATGACAAGAGGATATCTCCTGTCCCCTTACTACAATTTCAGTGAAATTTTAGCACCGAAATTGACCTTTAGTATGGCATTTAACCTAGAAACTAATTGGGATTTGGTCTATGTGCAATACACGGTAGATCAAGGGCAGAATTGGAGGGTACTTGGAACGATTAATTCAGGACCCAAATGGTACAATTCAGATCGAACGCTTCAAACCGCCGGAGATGATTGTTATAATTGTGTTGGAGCTCAATGGACAGGTACTGACAGCGAGTACGCCACTATGACCGAATATAGCTATGATTTCGAGGCGAACAAATCAATTGATGGTATCGATCTTACAACTGAAACAGAAATTGCCTTTAGAGTGGTTTTCGAATCTGATGAGGCGGTCACTGAAGAAGGTGTTGTTATTGATGACTTCATAGTTAGCGGTTACGTAGACGATGAAGACGATGATGATGATGGTATATTAGACGTAGATGATAATTGTCCGCTCACGTCTAATGCCGACCAATCAGATCTTGACGGAGACGGCATTGGTGACGTTTGTGATGATGACGATGATGGAGATGGTATCATAGATAGTGAAGATAATTGCCCAACCACTCCTAACGCCGATCAAGCAGATGCAGACGGTGATGGTATTGGTGATGTTTGTGATACCGACAATGACAATGACGGAGTATTAAATGATTATGATCAATGTCCAGAAACTGCTCCAGGAGCTATTGTTAATGTTAACGGATGCGAAATTGTTAGCTTACCAGCCAATGCATTTACAATTCAAACTACAGCAGTGAATTGCTCTGGTAATAGTAATGGAATTATCACAATCACCTTAGCTTCGGGGCTTCCTGAGGGTACTTATAACGCAGTACTATCAGAAAATGGACAACAATTATCTACTTCAACCTTTACCGATGGCATTGTTTCTTTCGAGAATCTTGAAGGTGGAAACTACGAACTGTGTTTTACAGTCGATACACTTAGTGGATTCGAGCGTTGTGCGGGAGTCGCACTCTACGAACCTCAGCCCCTGTCGGTGCAATCGGTAGTAGACCCTTCGGGTTCTGAAGTAGCTTTAGAATTAACAGGGGGAGACACCTTCGAGATAACGGTCAATGGCAAAACTTTTGTAACAAGTGATTCGTCGATTAGCCTTCCACTAGATCGCATTGAGAATACGATTGAAGTACGCGGTGCACAAGATTGTCAGGGAGTATATACTGAAACGATCATTTTATCTAATGAGGTATTTATCTATCCGAATCCTGTACTTAACGGTAAGGTCTCGATTTACCTAGGTGATGCTTCCATCGAATCAGCAAGAGCAGAACTTTATGACTTTAGCGGAAATAAAATGTACAGCAAAGAACAACAAGCGACCGCTGGGGTCATTGAATTAAATGTAAATGGTCTTCGACCTGGCATTTATATGGTTCAAGCAAGAACTGACAATAAATTGATCACACATAAATTGGTTATCCGATGAAAAAGCAACTATTATATATAACAATCATAAGTTTAGCTCTTAGCGCTTGTTCGGGTGGAGATTCGGGAGAACCTCCAACCCCTCCACAGCCCGAAGTCAAAATTCCTACGGCCGCTTCACTAGTTTCACCGGCCAACAATACAGAATGTAACGAAGGAACTATAGTTTCTGCCGATTTGAGTAGCGTATTGTTTCAATGGAATCCTTCTGAAAATACGAATACATACACGCTGAAGGTGACCAACTTAAATACCAATACCACTCAAGAACAAAGCACTTCAAACACTTCGCAGAGCATGGCTCTTCTACGCGGAACTCCTTTTAGCTGGTCGGTTATATCAAAATCAAATAGCACTACTGAAACAGCAGAGTCAGGAACTTTCAAATTTTTCAATGCGGGTGCTCCAGTAGAGAATCATACTCCTTTCCCAGCCGAAGCTATAAGCCCTAGTAGAGGAGCAACCCTAAGCGATGTCACGTCAATTACACTAGAATGGGAAAGCAGCGATATAGATAATGACTTAGCTTCACATACAGTTAAACTTTTAGGCACAAGTGAGGCTCTAGACCAAGTCGATTTTTCAGATGAAGCGACAACAACCTACGAGACTACTACTGCTCAATCAGTAAGTGAGGTTGCCGTCGAAGCAGGTAAAATCTATTATTGGCAAGTTACTAGCCAAGACGAAGAAGGCAACTCTGCAACTTCAGAAGTTTTCGAATTCAGAGTCAACTAAGTTGACATTAAAGGCTTTCGCAGTAAAGGGTCAATTAGAAGCCGGTCTTGACGAAGCTGGTCGAGGCTGCTTGGCAGGTCCCGTTACTGCTGCTGCCGTAATTTTACCCGAAGGTTTCTATCATCCGCTCCTTAATGATTCAAAGCAATTAAGCGAGAAAGAGCGCGAAGTATTAAAACCCGTGATTGAACGAGAAGCTATTTCGTTTGCTGTTACATTTATAAGGCCAGAGAAAATAGATGAAATCAATATTCTCCAGGCATCCATCTATGCGATGCATCTTTGTGTTTCATCGCTAGAAACAAAGCCCGAGTTTTTACTGGTTGATGGCAATAGATTCAACCCTTATTTCGGTATTCCCCACGCATGTATCATTAAAGGTGATGGGAAATATGCTTCTATTGCGGCAGCCTCAGTGCTAGCTAAAACCGCTAGAGATGAATACATGAAATATTTAGATGATCAATTTCCAGAATATCATTGGGTGTCGAATAAGGGGTATCCGACAGAGGCGCATAAAAAGGCCATTCAAATTCACGGCAGAACAAAACACCATCGAAAATCTTTTGCAATAGGTCTGTAGCTCTTTGTACCTTTACCTTAGAAACTACCTTTTTCGCATGAAATACCTTTTGGGATTTGTACTCCTTGGACTAGTAGCCTGTCAATCGAAAACCCTTGAAGAAGCTTCTGATTTACAATATTTTCCAAGCGACTACAGCCTAGTCATCAAAGCAGACTCTGAGACGCTCGACCGCTTTTTAAAAAGTGAGATGACCAATAATTATCCTTCTTTCTCATTCGAAGAGGTAAAAAAACTAGCTGAACTAGCATTTTCTTTTCTTACAGCTCCTGTAACGGTAAACCTTGGCTTATACGAAGAAGGTAAAGGCTCTTTAACCTTCCTAGCACTTTCTGAAACTTCAGTACAAAAGGCGGTATCTGAACAATTCACTTATGAGGGAAAAACCGTGTATAGAGGATTTGCAAAAGAAAATCAACCACTGTATTGGGTAAATCTTGGTCAAAAAATAATATGGAGTAATTCACAATTACTTATCGAAGAGGCAATTAGAGGTAAGGGTGAATTTATCAGCCCGAAACGAATTTCACATCTTTACAGCAAGAATCTTAATGAAGATGAGATTAAACTACTTGGTCAGCCCGAATTTCTCGAATTACTTAGTCGTGAACCGCTGAATAAATCCTATGCTAAATATTTGTTTTTTGATTTAAGCTTTGAAAACGGTGAATTCTTCGCCAACGGAATTTCTGAACCTAACGATTCAAATGGCTTAGCCAATTTCAAAGAATCATCACTGATCGATCCTCAAGTATTCAAAATCGCCCCTAGAAGTACTAGGTCATTAATTACAACTTCTAGACCTCAAGAACTCGACCAACCCTACCTAGAAGGAGTCGAAGAGTTTGCGCAAATCAATCTTGAGAATACTTCTCTACTCTATTTAAGAACAATTGCATCTGAGACCGTGATGAAGCGTCTCGAAGAAAATCGAATTTCTGAGTCCGAATATCTGGGTAATCGAATATTAAACATTCAACCGTTTACACTAAGTACGCATCTTTCTGAATTGTCGTTCAAAAAGCCTTTCACCCATGTTGCCGTCTTTGAAAATGCATTTGTATTTTCTATCGGCGAGGGGGATCTAAGAGAACTTCTCAAATTCGTGAGTACAGGGGATATACTTTCAAACAGTGCCATGTACCAAAGTGCCGAACCCTACCTTTCTAGTGAGATTACCACGCTTCGCCTAAAAGAAAATGACGGCTTCATTCAGGTCTTTCAACAAGTTAAAGAAGAGGATTATTTTTTCACCTCAGCAGGTTATGTTCAGAAAATCGCGGTAAAAAAGGCAGCAAACAGCACGCCAATTCTCAACCTTACTCTAGAATCTGAGGCCCTTATTCGTCCTCAGTTTGTCAAGAATCATTATACAGGTAGTCAAGAGATTGTGGTGCAGGACTCAAAAAATATCCTCTACCGCTTCTCTAACGACGGTAAGCTTCTGTGGAAAAAACAACTCGAGGCCAAAATCAACGGGAGCATTCACGAGGTAGATGTTTATCGCAATCGAAAATTACAACTGGCATTTACCACTGAAACTGCTTTTCACGTGATCGACCGAAACGGAAATCACGTAGATGGGTTTCCTAAACGATTCAACGATGGTAATATTGGAGCATTGGCTGTTTTCGATTATGACAATAGTCGAAATTATCGTTTTCTATTCAGCCAGGGTAGAGACCTGTATATGTACAATAATCGCGGAAAAAAAGTTGAAGGTTTTACCTACAAGCGAGCTGAATCACAGGTAATCACAACGCCTAGACATTTTAGAATTAACAGTAAAGACTATATCGTTTTAGGTCTTAAAAATGGGAGACTAAAAATTTTACAGCGTAATGGTAAAGACCGAATAGTAATCAATCAAAAATTTGATTTTTCGAAGAATGGAATTTTCAATTATCGAGATCAATTTTCCTTTACCACGACAAAAGGTGAGCTGATGCAAATTAGTACTTCAGGTAAGGTAAGTAGCACGAATCTTTCTCTTAGCTCAACTCACGAGATTACAGGGTCATCGCGGAGCTTAGTAGCTATTGATGGGCAAATGCTTCAAATTCGTGAAAAACGAATGAGTCTTGACTACGGTATTTATACTGACCCTCAATTCTTTTTGGTGAATGACAAAATCTACATTAGTGTATTAGAAGGGTCTTCAAAAAAACTTTACCTGTATGATAGCAACGGGAAACTTTTACCCGGTTTTCCAATTCTAGGTGCTTCGGGTATTGATTTAGCCGATATCGATGGAGACAAAAAGGTGGAGCTAGTCACCAAAGATGAAGGAAATTTTCTTACGGTCTATCGCTTAGAGTAGGAGCGTCGACTAAGGTTGCTTCAAAAATCTCAGCAAACTTTTGAGTCCAGATGAATTGTACTTCTTCTAAACTAGGGCATTTAGCTCCTAATTCTGCTTTCATAGAAGTCACTGATTTACCCTTAATTCCACAAGGAATCATTAGATCAAAATATCCTAAGTCTGTATTGATGTTAAGGGCAATGCCATGCATAGTCACCCATCGGCTCGCTCTTATCCCCATGGCACAAATCTTGCGAGCCATAGGGGTTCCAACCTCTAACCAAACTCCCGTTTCTCCGGCAGATCGCTCTGACTTTATACCGTAATAGGCCAAAGTCGCAATCACTGATTCTTCTAGTAATCTGAGATACTTATGAATATCGGTAAAGAAGTGATCTAAATCAAGTATTGGATATCCTACTAACTGCCCAGGGCCGTGAAAAGTGATATCGCCGCCTCGATTAATTTTATAGAATTCAGCACCGCGCTCTGAAAGCACTTTTTCACTAACAAGAAGATTATTTAAATCTCCATTTTTACCGAGGGTATATACAGGCGGATGTTCAACAAGTAGCAAGTGGTTTTCTGTGGCTATTGCTTTCTCCTCTCTCCTATTTTGAATCTTGCGATCAACGATAGATTTAAAGAGGGTTTCTTGTAAATTCCATGCACTTTTATAGTCTAAAAGCCCCAATTGATGTAACCACACCTTTTTACTCATGATGCAAAAGTAGTTAGAACGCCGAGAATCGAGCGATTTATTAGCCAACACTTCTTATTTTTGCCATCAGTATTATAATGTATATGGCCCTTTCAGAACAAGAACTTATTCGAAGAGAAAAACTCGGCAAGCTAAGAGCTTTAGGAATCAATCCCTATCCTGCTGCCGAATATAAAGTCACTCACAAAACTTCTGAAGTAAAAAAACAGTTCGAAGAGGGCAAAGCCGTAGTGATGGCTGGTCGTCTTATGTCGAGAAGAATTCAAGGAAAAGCTTCTTTTGCAGAGCTTCAGGATTCTGAAGGTAGATTTCAACTTTATTTCAACAGAGATGAGATTTGTTTGTCAGAGGACGCCACACTATACAATGAGGTATATAAAAAACTATTAGATATTGGTGACCTTATTGGGGTAGAGGGAACACTGTTCAAAACTCAGGTAGGCGAAATGACCTTGCTAGTGAAAAATTTTACAGTGTTAAGCAAATCGCTTAGGCCTCTACCGTTACCTAAAGAAGATGCTGAAGGGAATATTTACGACGGGTTTACCGATCCAGAACTTCGCTACCGCCAACGCTATGTAGATCTTGTAGTTAATCCGCAGGTCAAAGAAACATTCATAAAGCGAACTAAAATTACCAATACGATTCGATCGTTTTTCAATGAGCGTGAATACGTAGAAGTTGAAACGCCTATCCTTCAAGCGATTCCAGGTGGAGCAGCGGCGCGTCCGTTCGTTACCCATCACAACGCGCTAAACATTCCGCTTTACCTTAGAATTGCGAACGAACTTTACCTAAAAAGATTGATTGTTGGAGGCTTTGATGGTGTCTATGAATTTGCCAAAGACTTCAGGAACGAAGGAATGGATCGAACACACAATCCTGAGTTCACCGTGATGGAGTTATATGTCGCCTATAAAGACTACTTCTGGATGATGAATATGACCGAACAGCTCCTTGAACGAGTAGCTATTGAGTCTAATGGTACAACAGCCTTGCAAGTCGGCGACCAAACGATCGATTTTAAAGCTCCATATCCAAGAGTTCCGATACTAGAAGCTATCAAAACCCACACGGGTAAAGACCTAAGCGGTATGAACGAAGAAGCGCTTAGAACGACTGCAAAATCTTTAGGTATCGAAGTGGACGAATCTATGGGTGTCGGAAAATTAATCGACGAAATCTTTGGTGAATGTTGCGAGCATCACTATGTGCAACCTACTTTCATCACCGATTATCCGAAAGAGATGAGTCCGTTAACTAAAGAACACCGAAGCGACAATCGATTGACAGAGCGTTTTGAGCTTATGGTAAACGGCAAAGAGTTAGCGAATGCGTATAGCGAACTCAATGATCCTATCGACCAAAGAGAACGTTTCGAAGATCAATTGAAACTTTCTGAAAAAGGAGACGACGAGGCAATGTTTATCGATCAAGATTTCTTAAGAGCCCTTGAATATGGTATGCCGCCTACCTCAGGTATTGGTATCGGTATAGACAGACTAACGATGCTCATGACCAACAATAGCTCTATTCAAGAAGTACTCTTCTTTCCACAAATGCGTCCTGAAAAGCCAGCTCTTAATTTGAACGAGGATGAGAAACTACTGATTGGTCTCCTTGAAAAAGCAGGAGGAACTTCTGCGCTTGGAGAATTAAAAGAAGCTAGCGGCCTTAGCGGTAAGAAATGGGATAAAACCACCAAAAATTTAAGTAAAGAAGGTCTTGTTAAGGTGGAGAAAAATGAAAGTGGTCTTTGGATTCACCTAGTGAATTAGACTACATATAGCCCTATAAAATCAAAAAGCCTCGCATCATGCGGGGCTTTTTGCTACTAACTCAAAACTTAAACATTGAAATCAAAATGATTCCTTTTCAAATATCTGACACAAAACGACTCTTGTAAAGTCAAATACGAAGGTTTCACATGAATTTAACTTAAATCTCAATATGTTAAACCCAAAGCATTAAACAAAATTTAACAAGCCGTTGGGAATACTTATAACACGTCTCGTCGTACTTTGTCGCGAAATCTAAAAACAAACTATGAAAGCAATTCTACCCATTATTCTTCTGAGCCTGACCACCACGGCATTCACTCAAGAAAATGATACAGAAAAAAAAGAGTTTAAAACGATTATCATAAAATCAGATCAAAAGGCAGCCCCTGTAATGCAAGGCGATCATATCCTTTTTGAAAAAGGAATGAAGTGGCGTACAAAAGGTGAGGAAAAATTGACTACTGAACAAAAGGCTACCCTAATGACTAAGCAAATGACCCTACATCTAAGCCTTGATGAAGGTCAAGAGCGTAAAGTAGGTAAAGTCAATGCAAAGCATCATGAACAAATGCAAAGTTTCAAAAATCTCAAAGGCTTTGAAAAAAAATCAGCACATTTAGATGCACAAATTAAGCATCAACGAGAGCTTCAAAAAATACTTTCAGAGGAGCAATTTGCTCAATTCAAAAAAATGCATCAGAAAAAAAGAGGAAAGATGCATATGATGCCTCTTGGTGCATCGATCGAAAAACTCCATGAACTACCAGGAATGCCAGGAATGCTGGGCTTACATGAAGGTGTGGGTGAATTCATGTTCTTCGGAGAAGATTCAGATAAAAACTTCGAAGTAATTATTGATGGCGAAGGCGTAGAAGCAGATGCTACAAAAAATGTTTTCGTAATTAAGACAGACGAGCTTCACAATGAGGATATCGATGCATCAGAGCACAAAAACGTTCGTATCAGAATGCGTAAAGACGGTGAAGGGCCAATGCATAAGCGAATGATGCGAGGTAAATCAAACATCACCGTAATGGGAGCACATCTAGACGATCAGCCGTTAATAATTATTGATGGTAAAGAAGCTGGGGATGATATTAATCTAGACTCCTTAGATCCAAATAATATTGAGAGTATCAATGTATTAAAGGGTCCAGCTGCAAAAAAAGCATACGGAGAAAAAGGCAAAAATGGGGTGGTTCAAATCACATTAAAAAAGAAATGACCTTCAGACTGTAGAAAAGTAAAAGCCCGCGATGCGGGCTTTTTTATTTTTCATTTTTACGGGTTCCAACGTTTTAGCGCTTCAATCGTAAAATCGATATCTGCCTCTGAAAGTGCATCATTTAAAAAGTAAGCTTCAAATGCCGAAGGAGGTAAATACACTCCGTTAGCAAGCATATGATGAAAGTAACTGTTAAAT